>JBDKTA010000026.1 GCA_039680605.1 Planctomycetaceae bacterium
ATCTCGCACGCAAACACGATGTCCGACCAGGCTGGAAAGTCCTGTGGCGGGGCTGGTATGATGTCGAACGAATGGTCGAGGGCCTTGAACTAATGCGAGGCCCACCCAAATGTGGGTAAAGGTGAGGGCTTACGCCCCCGGCTAAGTCCTGAGAGCCTCTTCGAGGCTCGCTGTTCCCATCAAGAACCCAGGTGCCATGGCGGCCGTTTTTGCGCCGCCATGCTTGGCGGAACGATCCGGAACATGGCGGCTGGACAACGGCCACCATGGCACCCGGCGTTATCCTCGTGGTTCCGCGCCGGGCTGGTTTCTCTTTGCCAGTTCCCTTTCTTCTCTGCGAACTCTGCGAACTCCGCGGTGAGATGATCTCTACGGCAGGATCGTCCGGATCAGTTCGTCAATCGGCCCGCTCTTGGTCAGGTAGGCGTACGCGCCGGCGTCGCGCATGGCTTGGGACTGTTCGGGGCCTTCGAACATCGACAGGCCGATGATCCGGATCTGCGGGTGGCGCTGGTGGATGATGCGCGTGGCCTCGATCCCACTGAGCTGCGGCAGGCTCACGTCCATCAGAATCACGTCAGGCTGCAGTTCGTCGGCCAGATCGACAGCCTGGCGACCATCGGCCGCCTGGGCGACGATCTCGATTTGCGCCTCGTCGGCCAGCAGCGCCGCCAGGCCCTGCCGCATCACGGTATGATCGTCGACCAGCATCAGGCGGGTCTTCTCATGTGCGGCCGTCGGGGCGGCGATGGAGGCCTTTGCCGCCGCCCGGTCGGCGGGAGCGGCTGCCGCGGCGGCTGCGGGGGCGGTCAGGGAAAACCGGCTGCCCTTGCCGGGGGCGCTGTCAATTTCGAACTGCCCGCCGATAAGACTGAGCCGCTCGCGGATGCTGAACAGGCCAAACCCGCCGCCGGCAGGCCCGGCGGGCGTGACGCCGGCTGGGTCGAACCCATGGCCCTGATCCGAAACCACGATCTGGATCAGGTTGTCGGTCAGCCGCCGCAGGCTGACGGCCGCGGCCTTGGTGCCGGAGTGCTTGACGGCGTTGAACAGGAGTTCGCGAACGGCTTCAAACAGAAACGTTTTGACGCCCTGATCGGTGGGCGAGGCCTCGTGCTGAAGAGACAGTTCCACGAACAGACCGTGTTTGTCGGACATCCACCGCGCCAGCCATTCCAGTCCCTCGGCCAGTCCGCCCTGCTGGAGGATGGGCGGGCTCAGCTCGGCCGTCAGCGAGCGGGACGCTTTGATGCTCTCATCGAGCAGCGCCTCGACCTCCTTGACGCCTTCGCGGATAACCGGGTCGTGCGTTCGCCCCAGGATGGCGATGCGGAACTTGGCCCCGACGAGCAATTGCTGGAGGTGGTCGTGAAGCAGCGTGGCGAACCGGCGGCGCTCGCGCTGTTCAGTGAGGGTCAGTTCGCCGGCCAGGGCCTGCAGTTGCGAGGCATACGCGGTTAACCGCTCGTTGGCGGCGCGCAGGGCCGAACGCATCCGCTGGGCGTTGATCCCCAGGGCCAGATCCTCGGCAATTTCGCGCAGCACCTGGGCCTGGGCTTCGGTGAAGATCGCGGGCTCCGATCCGTAGATGGCCAGGGCGCCGATCACAGTCTGCTCCTGGCGCAGCGGCAGGGCTATCACCGAACGGTATCCGCGTTTCAGCGCTTCCTCGCGCCAAGGATCCAGGTGCGGATCGGTCAGAAAATCCTGCCCGATCTGGACCTGCCCGGTTCGAATGGCCGTTCCGACGGGCCCGCGCCCGCGGTCCTCATCGGCCCAGGTGATGTGGGCCTTGCTGACGTACCCGTCCTCGAAGCCGGTCCAGGCAACCGGCTCGACCGACTTGGCCGGGTCGTCGCGGGCCATTCCGACCCAAGCCATCATGTACCCGCCCACCTCGACGGCGATGCGGCAGATTTCCGTCGTCAGTTGCTGCATGTCGTCGATGCGGATGACTGCCTCGTTGCACTCGCCCAGCATCTGCAGCATCCGGTTCGTCTGCTCCAGTTCCTGCTCCATCTGCTTGCGGGCCGTAATGTCGATGTTCACGCCGGTCAGGCTCAGGAGCCTTCCCTCGGCGTCCCGGGCGGCCTGGAACCGCCCGATAACCCAGTGAATGCTGCCGTCGGGCCATTTGACCCGCCATTCGCCTTCCGTCGCCGCCCCGGTCTCCAGAGCGTGGTTGACCACGGCGATGGCAGCCAGGCGGTCCTCCTCGTAGACCAACTGTTCCCAGGATTCCTCCGTCTTTCCGAACTGTCCCGGCTGGAGACCGTGGATGGCCTCGAGATCCTCCGTCCAGGTATTCATGCCGGTCTGGATGTTCCACTCGAAGGTGCCGACGCGCCCGGCCTGCTGGGCCAGGCGAAGGCGCCGCTCGCTGTCCAGAAGCATCGACATGCGGGCGAAACTCGCCTGGAGCACGCCGATTTCGTCAGTGCGCCCGTTGCCATCCTGTCTCGTGGGCGACAAACCTATCTGTCCGCGCCCGATCTCGTCGGCGGCACGGGTGAGCAATTCCAGCGGACCAGTGATGTTGCGGGTGAGAAGAACGACGCCCAGCGCCATCACCAGCACAAGCAGCGGAATGCCCGCAATCATCGACCAGAGGACCTGGGTCGCCAGACGTGCCGCTTGGGCGCTTCGTTCCTCCATGATCTGGTTCTCGCGGTCTTCGATTTCTTCCACCAGCGCATGGATGACGCCGCTGAGTTCCCTGCCCCGTCCGCTCTTGACCATGGAGATCGCGCCTTCGCGCTGTCCCTGGCGGGCAAGCTCAATGCTTCTGGACAGCATCGCCACCCGGGTCCGAAGCATCTCGCCAAGCCTGCCAAGCCTTTCCTCCTGTAAGGCGTCGTTGCGCAGATGCTCGGCTACCCGATCCAGGTCTTCCGGAACCTCTCGCGCCTTCTTCTCGAAAACCGACAGATACTCCTGGTCGCCGGTCAGCAGATAGCCCTTCTGGCAGGCCTCGGCTACATTGAAGTCCGAAAGCGCTTCCTCCAGGTAGCGCATGACGTTGACCGAGCGCGTCACTTGACGGGTGGCCGAGACGTACCGCTTCACGGTGACGCCAAACGCGATGCCCAGAATGGCGATGGCCACCAGGGCAACGGCCAGGCTGCCGGCGATTTTGGTTCGAATGCGCACGTGCCTGTCTCCGAACTCCAGAACTGACACAAACAGTATAGCCTAAAATTGGCAGACTTAACATCCCTGTCGGGATGGCGAAACGGCTCACCGCAAATGCTCTCGCAGGAAATCGCCCGTATAGGAGCCGGGCGTCTGGGCGACTTGCTCGGGCGTGCCGGCGGCGACGATGCGGCCGCCGGCGTCGCCGCCTTCGGGACCCAGGTCCACGATCCAGTCGGCGCACTTGATCACGTCGAGATTGTGCTCGATCACGATGACCGTGTTGCCCATGTCGGCCAGGCGGTTGAGCACGTTGAGCAGGTTGTGGATATCGGCGAAATGCAGGCCCGTCGTCGGCTCATCCAGCACGTACAGCGTATGGCCGGTGGCGCTCTTGCCCAATTCGGCGGCGAGCTTCACGCGCTGGGCCTCGCCGCCGGAGAGCGTCGTCGAGCTCTGGCCGAGTTCGACGTAGCTGAGGCCCACGTCGTTGATGGCCTTGAGGAGCTGCTTGATCTTGGGGAAGTTGTCGAAGAAGCCCAGGGCCTCCTCGACCCGCATGGCCAGCACGTCGGCGATGTTCTTGCCCTTGTAGCGCACTTCGAGGGTCTCGCGGTTGTAGCGCGTGCCCTTGCACTCGGCACAGGTCACGTACACGTCGGGCAGAAAGTGCATCTCGATGCGCTTGGTGCCCTGGCCCTGGCAGGCCTCGCACCGCCCGCCCTTGACGTTGAAACTGAAACGCCCGGGCTTGTACCCGCGGATCTTCGCCTCGCGAGTCTTGGTGAAGAGCTGGCGGATCAAATCGAACAGGCCGGTGTACGTCGCCGGGTTGCTGCGGGGCGTGCGGCCGATGGGCGACTGGTCGATCTCGATCACCTTGTCAACCTTGCCGATGCCCAGGATCTTGTCGAACGCGCCGGGCCTCTCGCCGCTGCCCGAGAGTTTTCGCCGCAGCGCCCGCAGCAGCGTCAGATTCACCAGCGTGCTCTTGCCGCTGCCGGACACGCCCGTGACGCAGACGATCCCGCCCAGGGGCAGTTGCACGTCGACGTTCTTGAGATTGTTCTCGCGGCAGCCGCGCAGTTCGATGCACCGCTGCGCCGACACGTCGCGCCGCCGGGCGGGAATGTCGATCTTCAGCCGCCTCGAGAGGTAGCGCCCCGTGATCGAGCTTTCGCAGCGGCAGACCTCGTCCACCGGCCCCTGCGCGACGACGCGCCCGCCGTGGCGACCGGCCGCGGGACCGATGTCGATCAGCCAGTCGGCGCTGCGCATCGTCTCTTCGTCGTGCTCGACGACCAGCACCGAGTTGCCCATGTCGCGCAGATGCTTGAGCGTGCGGATGAGCCGCTGGTTGTCGCGCTGGTGCAGGCCGATCGTCGGCTCGTCCAGCACGTAGCACACCCCCACCAGCCCGCTGCCGACCTGCGTGGCCAGGCGGATGCGCTGCGCCTCGCCGCCGGAAAGCGTCGCGGCCGTGCGATCCAGCGTGATGTACTGCAGGCCCACGTCCGACAGGAACCGCAGGCGGTGGTCGATCTCGCGCAGGATCGGCTTGGCGATGGCCGTGCCTTCCTCGTTGAGCTCGAGGCCCTCGAAGTACTCCATCGCCGCGGCGATGCTCATGTGCGTGATTTCGTGGATGTTCTTGCCGCCGACCGTCACCGCCAGCGACGCCGGGCGCAGGCGCGCCCCGTGGCAGGCGCGGCAGGGCTGCTCGGACAGGTACGAGTGCATGCGGGCCTTGACGAACTCGCTGTCAGTCGTCTCCCAGCGCCGCGTGAGGTTGGGCACCACGCCCTCGAAATTGTCGCCGTCGCCTTGGAGCAGCTTCTTCTGGATCGGCGCGGGCAAGTCCTTGAACGCCGTCGTGCCGGCCACGCCGTAGCGGGTGCAGAACTTGCGCAGCATGCGGTTGTAGTAGATGTTCATCCGCTTGCCGCTGTGGCGCCAGGCGTCGATGGCGCCTTCGGAGAGCGGCTTGGTCGGGTCGGGCACGATCAGGTCCACGTCGAACTCGAGGATCGTGCCCAGGCCGTCGCACGACTCACACGCCCCGTAAGGCGAGTTGAAGCTGAACATCCGCGGCGACAGCTCCGCCAGCGACGCCTCGGGGTGCTTGGGGCAGGCGTACGTCGCCGAGAAGAGCAGGTCGATCCAGTTCTCGAAGCCGTTGCCGTTGCCGTTGCCGCTTGTCGGCGTCGCGGATGCGCCGGCCAGCGGCGCCGCTTCGCCCTCAGACGCACCGTTCAACTCCGTTGAGCGTACTCCCTGAGCGCCCTGTGCGATGGGCTCGTGCCAGATCACGACAAGCCCTGCCGCCAGGTTCAGGGCGGTCTCGATCGAGTCGCTCATGCGGATCTGCACGCCGGGGCGCATGACGAGGCGGTCGACGACGACGTCGATGGTGTGCTTGTTGTTCTTGGCCAGCTCGGGCAGTTCCTTGAGGTCGTAAAGCTTGCCGTCGATCCGCACGCGCACGAAGCCCTCGCGCTGCACGTGTTTGAGCAGCTCGGCGTGCTGGCCCTTCTGCCCGCGAATCACCGGCGCCAGCACCATGAACCGCGTGCCCTCGGGCATGGTCATGATCGAATCGACCATCTGCGAGACGGTCTGCGAGCTGATGGGCCTGTTGCAGATCCAGCAGTGCGGCTGGCCTGCGCGGGCCAGCAGCAGGCGGAGGTAGTCGTAGATTTCCGTCGTCGTTGCGACGGTCGATCGCGGGTTGGACCCGCCGGACCGCTGCTCGATGGCCACGGTCGGGGGCAGGCCTTCGATGTGGTCGACGTCGGGCTTGCCGAGCTGCTCAAGGAACTGCCGCGCGTACGCCGAGAGGCTCTCGACGTACTTGCGCTGTCCCTCGGCGTAGAGCGTGTCGAACGCCAGCGAGCTCTTGCCGCTGCCGGACAGACCCGTGATCACCACCAGCTTGTCGCGCGGGATGCGCAGGTCGATGTTCTGCAGGTTGTGCTGACGAGCGCCGCGGACGATGATCTCGCGACCCGCAGCCGCGGCGACGGCGTCATCATAATGAGCGGCCGACGGATCGGGTGCGGCCGGCGGCGGACAGATCGGTTCCGAGGCGGCATCGTCCGGAGGCGAAGGCGGAGGGGTGTCCACCTCGCCCGGCAGGACAATGACCGGCTCATCGACCGCCGGGGCCTTGTTGCGTGCTCGGGATGTCTTAGGGCTCTTTCCCATAGCTGCAGAATCCCACAGTATACCACAGGTCAACAGCAATTCCACGCCACCTCAAGATGCTTTTGGCGATAACATCTTCAGGCCATCCGGCGGTGCGGGCGGGTTTTATAATTAGCCGCTGAGGTCGCTGGGGCCGCTGAGGATGGACGAATAAGTTGGGCCTCGGAGACCAAAAACGAGAAGATAGGCATGATAGACCGGAATGAGGCGGTAGCGAAGGCATTATGTTGTGAGCGATTGCGAGTACTTTGAGGTGTCGGCAACGACTCAATTGGGTGAAAGGAACTCCAATGTCCCGAGACATGATGCGAAGAATAGCGTTAGCTCTGGCTGGCGTATTGATCGCCGTTGGCATCGGCATGAGCTTCGGTCTGCGCGACGACGGCATCTTTTGGTTGGCAGCGGGAGCAGCCCTTCTGGGTTACGCGCTGCCGCCTTTTCCGGAAAAGAAGTCCTGAGGAGCCAGCGGCATCGCTGCAACCTTTGAGAGAGAATGTCCATGACTTGCAAGAGCCTCGCTTGTGCCTGTGTACTGGTGGCTGTCATCGCTGCAAACAGTGCCGCCTCTGCCGCAGAAGCAAAGAAGGTCACCCTCGGCAGCGACGACACGACCGTCACGGTCGAGGCCGCCGATGGCGTTATCGCCGTCACGAGCCTCAAGTCGGCTAGCGGGCACGACTGGCTGGGCGGCGTTAGCAATCCGCTCCCACTGCTGGCGGCGGCTGAGGTCGATGGCAAGAGCGTGCCGCTGGCGTGGAAGCTCAAGAAGTCTTCGGCGCAGGACGGCCCGCCCAGGCGCGTCGAGTTCGTCTTCGAATGCGCCTCGCCGGCGATGGAACTCAAGAGCGTGTGGGAGGCGTACCCCGGCCCGGGGCCGGTCGAGCACTTCTTGACGCTGACCAACCGCGGACCAGCGCCAGTAGTGCTGACACTGCAGAAGAGCCTGTCGATCGAGCTCAAAGCTCCGCAGGACAACGCGATGGAACATTTCTGGGCCGAAAAGGGCGCCTCGATTCCCTCCAGGTTCGGCACGCATCTGAGCCCGGTAACAGAGGGCTACACCGCGGAGTTGATCAGCGGGATCACGTGGCCGTATTCGAAAGACACCAGCCGCCCCAACGACCCGATGCCCTGGACGACGCTGCTGGACCGCAAGAGCCGCGAAGGCGTGTACATGGGCATCGACTTTTCGGGCCTGGTGAAGATCCAAGTGAAGGGGCTTGCGCCCTCGCGCGTCAAGGCCGTACTGGGCTTGGGGCGCGACGAGCAGTCCGAGGCCTCCTATCGCACGCGCGTGGCGCCGGGGGCTGCGTTTTATCCGGCTCCGGTGTTCGTCGGCTGCTACCAGGGCGACATCGACGACGGCTCCAACCGCCTGCGGCGCTGGGTGAGCGCCCACGTTCGCCCGGCGGCGCCCGGCACGGTTTTGCCGGTGCTGGTGAACAACTCCTGGGGCAGCGGGATGGCCGTCGACGAAAAGCTCGCCCGCAGCATGATCGACCTCAGCGCTGCGGCAGGGCTGGAAATGTTCCACATCGACGCCGGCTGGTTCCGCGGCGTGGGAGACTGGCACCCCGAGTCGGGCAAGTTCCCCCAGGGCCTGGGGCCCATCGCCGACTACGCGCACTCGAAGAAGCTCAAGTTCGGCCTGTGGATCGCCTGGACGCAGGGCGGCGTGGCGCAGTATCCCGCCGGCGAGGAGACGGCCCTGAGCGTCCACGATGAGAAGATGAGGGAATGGTTCACCAAGGACTATTCGCGCAAGTGGAAGACCAAGCAGTTCGTCGGGGCCGACGTGTGCCTGGGCGATCCGCGGGCGGTGGACTGGTGTACGCGGGAGCTGCGCCGGTGCGTGAAGGAGTACAAGCTGGACCTGCTCGAGCACGACCAGCGCATGATCGTCGACCACTGCCGCCGCGGCGACCACCTGCACACCGAGTCGCGCATCGACGTGACGTACCACGCCGCGATGGGCTACTACAAGGTTTACGACACGCTGCGTCGCGAGAACCCCGGCCTGCTGTTTGAAAACTGCGTCAACGGGGCGCAGATGCTCGACTACGGCATCCTGCGCCGCACACACTACACGAGCATCACCGACCACTACGACCCGCTCAACAATCGCCGGGCGCTGCACGACAGCGTGTACTACATGCCCGCCTCGATGTGCGAGTCCTATGTCGAGAACCACCCGGGCAAGACCATCGGCAACTTCAAGTACATGCTGCGCAGCGGCATGATGGGTTGGTGTACGATCATGCTCAACATGGCCCGCTGGACGCCCGAGCAGACTGCCGTCGGACGCCGGCAATTCGATATCTACAAGCAGAAGCTCCGCCCGCTGATCGAAAACGCGGACCTGTTTCACATTTCGCCGCGCCCCGACGGGGCCAACTGGGACGGCCTGCAATACTTCGACAAGCAGAGCGGCCGCGGCGCGGTCTTCGCCTTCCGCCCGAAAAGTCCCGAGGGCAAGCACGTCTTCAAACTCAAAGGCCTCGACGCGGCAGCGCAGTACGATCTTAAATACGAAGACGGATCATCGCCCGCAACCACAATCAGCGGCAAAGACCTGATGGAGCAGGGTCTGCCCGTGACGCTGGGCGAAACCGACAGCTCAGAGATCATCTGGATTCATCGCAAGTAACTCCCGTTAGGGGCGGAGCTTGCTCCGCGTGGTTGTTTCCCTGATCCTGCGTCAGAGAAGAAACCGCGCGGGGCAAGCCCCGCCGCTAACGACTGCGATGTCGCGGTCATTCATTGTTTTGAACACAATCGCGTCTTAGAATACATGCATGTCCGGACTGGGCGTAAATATCGATCACGTGGCCACCATCCGCCAGGCGCGCAAGACCATCGAGCCTGACCCGGTGTGGGCGGCGGCCCAGGCGGAACTGGGCGGGGCAGACTGCATCACGTTTCATCTGCGCAAGGACCGCCGGCACATCAACGACCGCGACGCGCATCTGCTGTCGGCCAGCGTGGGCGTCAAGCTCAACATGGAGATGTCGCTGGACGAGGAGATCGTGGCTATCGCCCTGCAGCTGCGCCCCGACCAGGCGACGCTGGTGCCCGAGAACCGCCAGGAACTGACCACCGAAGGCGGGCTCGATGCGGTCGCCTGCGCGAAGCGCCTGACCGAAGTCACCCGCGCCCTGCGCGAGGCCGGCGTGCTGGTCAGCGCGTTTGTGGACCCGATCTCGCCGCAGATTCACGCGGCGGCGGCCGCCGGCTGCCAGGCCATCGAGCTGCACACCGGCACGTACGCCAACGCCTGCCTGGCCTCGCCGCGCCGCGCGTCGGCGGGCGGCGCCCACGTCAGCGAGGCCACGCATGTTCACGCGGCTTCGGCACAGGAAGCGCTCGAGCAGATCCGCGCGGGATTGCAGGAAGGCCTGGCCGCGGGGCTGATCGTCCACGGCGGGCACGGGCTGACCTATTCCAACATCTCGCCGATCGCCGCGTTGAAAGGGTTCACCGAGTTCAACATCGGCCACTCGATCATCTCCCGCGCCGTCTTCACCGGCCTGTCCGCAGCCGTGGCCGAAATGAAACGCCTGATCGTCGACGCGGCGAGTTAGAAACTCACCACAGTAGATTAAGCCGCAGAGGTCGCAGAGGACGCTGAGGCTGTTAACAGACAAAACAACATCTTCCCTCAGCGGCCTCAGCGACCTCAGCGGCTAATTTGTGCTTACCGCCCCGAGGATCTTGAAGGGGATCGCCGGAAGAAGACCCAGGGAGTAGCGCTGCACGTTCTGGGGCTTGTTCTTGTCGGGCACGCGCACCATGAAGGCCTCGACGATGAGGTTGCCTTCCAACGGGGCTTTGATTTTTGTCGCGTCGGCTGCGAAGGTGATCTCGGTGTTGGCGCCGGCGGGGGCAATCTTGCGAATCGACACACCTGCGGGCGGGTCGACGAGTTCCATCGTGATGGTCCCGGAATTGGAGATGCTGTTGTACCCGACGGTCACGCTGCCTTGCCCGCCGGAGGCAATGGGCACCGGCAGCTCGCCGATCAGCTTGATGGGCCCGCGGCTTTGCCCGCCTCGGGCGACCACGTCGGCATAGAGTTCCAGCGCCCGCACCATGTGGCGGTAGGCAAAGGCCTGCATCATGTCTTCGGCCGGCAGGGCCGGACGCACCACGGCGCGGCGGTTGATCATCGCGCTGCCCTCGATGCGCAGGGGCATCATCTCGGCAGGAATCTTCACCGGAGCGGTGAGGGTCATTGTGGCGCGGTCGGCGCCGGGCGCGATGCGTCCCCCGCTGAGCACGAACCCTTCCGGCGCGTCCTTCAGGGACAGGTCGATGGGCCCGGAATAATCGTCGATGCGGACAGCCTGGACCGTCAGGGCGACCGTCTGCCCGCGGCGCAGACTGATCGCCGACGGCGCCAGGCGCAGGACGAAGTCGGGGCGTGGCGGGCTGACGCGCAGGCGGTAGGTGTAGCCTGGTCCGCCGGCGCCGGCCGTATCGCCCAGGTGCAGAAAGTACGTGCCGTCCTCGGGCAGGGTGAAGGCGATCGTCGGGTCGGCGTGATGGGTGCTGCGGCCGGCGGCTTTGTCTTCGCAATCGTCGCTGATGGCCAGTTGCTTTCCGGTTCCGTCGGTCAGCCTGAGCACCGCGTCCAGCGGCGAGTTCAGTTTTCGCGCCTGCACCTGCGCAACGATGCGGCTGCCCGAGCGGCCGTGGAAGCGGAACACGTCCCAGTCCCCCGGTCGGTCGATCCGCCCGTTGACGATAACCGGGGGCGTCAGGGCCTGGGCGGCGGACATTGTGTTGTTGGGTTCGCGCTCGAGCGATTCCTCGAGCGTGTCAACGGCGAAGGGCACGGCGTTGGAGGCGTTGGGGACTGTCAGCGAGTGCGTGGCGGCCTCTTCGAATCGCGGGCTCAGCGTCTTGGTCGGCAGGTTCCATCCGCTCAGTTCGACCGCCGTGGCGATGCCGGCTTTGCCGCCCAGGGGGAACACGCCGGTGATATAGGGCAGCTCCCCCACTGTCAGGCGGTAGACGAAGTCCTCGCGTCCGCGATAGAGGGCGTCCTTGATCTCGACGACGTACTGGCCGTCGGCGGGGATCTCGCACATCACGACCGGGTCGATCTGGTACTTCATGCGGTCGGCGTAGCTCAACTCCTTGCCCGAGGCGTCATAGATGGCCAGCGCCGCCTGGAACCATCCGGGCACCGCGTCGGCCAGGTACGGGATCAGGTCGCGTGCGGCCACCGCGGCGACGATGCGCTGCCCTTTGCGGGCATCGAAGCGGTAGCGGTCGACGTCGCCGGGCATGATCTGGCCGTTGATGATCACCGGCAGGGC
The DNA here is from genome assembly GCA_039680605.1 of Planctomycetaceae bacterium. Taxonomy (NCBI): domain Bacteria; kingdom Pseudomonadati; phylum Planctomycetota; class Planctomycetia; order Planctomycetales; family Planctomycetaceae; species Planctomycetaceae bacterium. The sequence continues at coordinate 11,658 of JBDKTA010000026.1, forward strand.
GACGTCGAGAGGCTCCTGGGCCTCGGCGCCGCCGCGCTGGGCGTTCCTGCGGGCGCGGCGGGCCTCCCGCAGTGGCCCAGGCAAGTTCTCGTCCGGATCGGGCGCCGTCTCCCGCGTCTCGGCAAGACTGTCGACATAAAAGGTCATCGGGTTGGACAGGCCGTGGTCGGTCATCAGGCGAACCTCGCGCCGCCCCGGCGCCGCGTCGGGCGCCAGTGTGACCTTGACGATCATCGTCTCGGCGATGGCGGGGTTGAGCATCCGCTTGCGCGATTCATCCAGCAGCCGGGCGATCTCCTGCGCCCGCTGGCGATCGGTCTCGGTGACTTGGGGACGCGTGGCCGCGGCGGTGGCGGAGCGGGGGCCGCGAATCTTTTCCCGCAGCTTGCCCAGTTCCTCGCGGAGGGCGTTGGCCTCTCGGCCCGGGAGCGGATGCTGGTGCTCGACGACAACCGCCCGCACGCCCGGACCGCTGATATGCACGCCGGTGTAGCCCTGCATCAACCGCCCGCCCAGGGCGACCTGGAACTCGCTGCCCTGCCTGCCCCCGGCCGGATAAACGTACCCGATGCGCGGCGTTCGTTCCTGTGCCGACGCCGGCGCTGCCGCCAGCAACGCCGCCGCCGCGGCCATGACGGCGATGCCAATCTGTCGCGCGGAACTCACAGGATCTCCTTGAGCCGCCCTGCGGTCTTGATGCCCTCTGCGGCTGTCGGCACGGCGAGAATCGGCAGTCCTTCGGGGTTTGGCAGCCGCGCCTGGTCGTCGATGCCAAGCAGTTCGTACATGCTGGCGATCAGGTCCGCCGCGTACACGGGGCGGTCCTTGACGTCCTGGCCGCGCTCGTCGGAGGCCCCGACGACGCGGCCGCCCTTGAACCCGCCGCCGGCGAGCACGGCAGAGAACACCTTTCCGTAGTGCCCGCGTCCGCCGCTCCAGGGCGCCTCGTTCTGGACCTTGGGCGTTCGCCCGAACTCGCCGCTCCACCACACGATGGTGCTGTCGAGCAGGCGGTGGTCGGCCAAGTCCGCCAGAAGCGTGGCCATGCCCTTATCCATGTCCGGCAGCATGCGGCGCATGGCCTGGAAGTGCTGCTTGTGGGTGTCCCACCCGTTGTAGTTGATGGTCACGTAGGGCACGCCGCGCTCGACGAGTCGCCGTGCCACCAGGCACGCCTGCCCGAACGTGCTGTTGCCGTACCGCTCGCGCAGCTCGGCCTTTTCCTGCGTCAGGTCGAAGACCTTGCCCTCGTCGCCGAGGATCAGTCCATAGGCCTGTTCTTCCGCGACGGCGGCCGCGGCGAGTTCCGGGTCGTCCTTGCCCTGTCGGCGCAGGGCGTTGAGCCGGTTCTTGAGGGCGCGGCGGTCTTTTTGTCGCTGGTCGCTGACGCCGGCGGCGACGACTCCTTCGACCGCAAATCGCGGTTGGCGCGGATCGCCGCCGGTGGCAAAGGGCTTGTACTTGGCGCCCAGGAACCCCGACTCCGAGAACCGCCCCTGCAGTTGCGTCAGGACGATATACGGCGGGATCAGCCCCTTGTATCCGGCGTTGTAGCCTTTGAAGAGGCTCACCACCGCCCCGACGCTGGGGAAGACCAACCGCCCGCCCGGCTGACGGCCGGTCTGGACGATGTACGCCGCCGTCTCATGCCCGTTGTTTCCGTGGGTCATGCTGCGGATGATCGAGTACTTGTCGGCCTGCTTGGCCAGCAGCGGCAGCAGCTCGCCGATCTGGATTCCGGGAACATTGGTGGCGATGGGATGGTCGAGCGGTCCGCTGTAGTCGCTTCCGGCTTTGGGTTTGGGGTCGAAGGTGTCGATGTGGCAAGGCCCGCCCCAGAGCCAGATCTGGATGACGGCTTTGGCTTTGGACGCCCGGGCCGGTTGGCTGGCGGCCTCGAGCGCCGCCAGCGCCCGCCGCGGGAGCAGCCCCGCCGCGACGGCGGCGGCCGCCGAGCCCAGACCCAGTTGCATCAATTCACGCCGCGTCATTGGCTTGTCCATAGAGTCACCTAGTGGCGGTAGAGGAACTCGTCGCTGTTGATCAAGGCCCAGACCAGATCCGCCGCGCCGTCGCCGCGACCGGCGTTGTTGCGCAGGTATTCCCCGGCGGCGATCAGTTCGTCCCGCGCGGGATATCGCGAGAGGATCGTCAGGTAGATGCGGTCCATGGTCTCTCGCGGGCGGTCGCGCAGGCGCTGCACCTCGAGCCGGGCCAGGCTGCGCTGGATCTTCTGCCCCACGTGGGTCGAGTTGAGCATGTGCAGACGCTGGGCCGACGTCATGCGGTTGTTGCGCTCGCCGTGCAGCCCCGTGTCGCGGGCGGGGCGACCGAACATGTCCAGGAACGTGCTGGTGATGCTCCCGTCGGGCAGGGCGATGGCGCGCAGGTCGGATGGAATGAACGTAAAGGGCTCGGGAATGGCGCTGGTGTACTTCTCCGTCGTGCCGCTGATCTGGCACAGCGCGTCGATGAGCACCTCGGCGTCCAGGCGGCGCAGCGGATACCGCGCGAAGTTAACGGCTGCCAGTTCGCCTTCCGTGCCGCCGGCGGACGCGCGCTGATACGTCTGCGAGTTCAGAATCAGTCGCAGGAGATGGCGCAAGTCGTACTTCGAGGCCACCAGCTCGCGCTCCAGCAGCGCCAGCAACTCCGGGTTTGACGGCGGGTTGTCCTCCCGCATGTCGTCGGGCTCGTCAACGATGCCGCGCCCCATCAGCCACGCCCACGCGCGGTTGGCGATGTTGCGGGTAAACCACGGGTTGCGGGGCGTGATCAGCCAATCGGCAAAATCCACCCGCGGGTCGCGGTCGGCCGCCAGGGCGGGCATGGTGCCGTCGGGGAAGACCGCCGTGGGCGCCGGCCGGGTCGAGGCCTTGGCCAGGTCGAAATAGACGATCTCTTCCTTCCACTCATCAGTGCTCTTGTAGGCGAGGCGTTCGAAGAATCCGGCCATGCCCTGCAGGCGGTCCTTGGGCCATTTTTCGGCCCGGGCGCCCATGAACGTCAGGGCGACGGTGGCGGCCACTCCGGCGCTGGTTCGGTTCTGCATGGCGCGGTAGAAGTTCACCTGGGGGCTGGAGAAGTTGCTCCCGCCGGCGGTGAGCAGTTCGCGGGCGAAGACGTCATAGGGCTTGTTCTTTCGGATCGAATCGAGCAGCCAGTGATGATACGCCTGGGCGGCGTTGGGCCAGAGGTTGATGGGGAACTCGGCCTTGATGCGGAGGATGTCGCCCCACTTCATCGCCCAGTAGAGGGCGAACTCGTCGCGTTGCATCAGGCGGTCGATCAGCGCGCGGCGCTTGTCGGGGCTCGAGTTGCCGATGAACTCCGCCGCCTCGGCGGCTGTCGGCAGCGTTCCGATCACGTCCAGGAACGCCCGCCGCACGAAGACCGCGTCCGAGCACAGCGGCGCCGGTTCGATCTTGAGCGCCTTGAGCCGGGCCAGCACCAGGGCGTCGATAGGCGTCTGCGGGACCACCGCCGCAGCGGGCTGCGCAGCCGGCGGCAGATCGGCCCACCAGTCGGTCCGCGGAACCGGGCGTGACGCGTTCCGCGCGGGCGCCCGCCAGGCCGGACGCGTCGCCGCCCGAGACGCCGGCGCCGTGGCGGCGGTCTTGCCCTTGCCCTGCTGGGCCTCCGCGTCTGGCCCTGCCGACAGGCAGACCATAACCGTCCATGCAACTGTCATCCACGCCTTCATCGCGATCTCCGCTGGGGCCGGATCAATCATACGCCATGCCGCGCCCTCCAGAAAATCAAAACGCCCGCGCCGGATCTCTATTGCAGACCGCTGCCGCGCCGGCGACCATTCCCCTTCAGCGTCACTTGTACGCCGGGGCGTCTGGAAATTCGATGATGTGCTTCTTGAGCATGGTCCAGACGACCAGGTCCAGCGGGACCGCCAGGACGAGCCCGATGAGACCGAAGATGTTGCCCCACAGGAACAGCGTGAACAGCGTCACCACCGGCGGAATGTGAACCGCGCGACGCATGACCATCGGCGTCAGCAGGTACGACTCGACCGTCTGAACGATCGCGTAGACGATCGAGACGCCCACGACCTGCCCGCCGCCCTGGGGCAACGCCACCAGCAGCGACAGCACCAGCGTCACCAGCGGACCCAGCACCGGCACCGATTGCGTCAGGGCCGCCACCAGCGCCAGAGGCAGCGCAAAGTCCAGACCGATCAGCGAATATCCCGCCGCCGTGATCAGCCCGATGGTGGTCATGCTGAAGAGCGTCCCGAGCATCCAGCCGCGAAGCTGCGGCTGGAGCTCGCGCACCGCCCGCAGCGTCGGCGCGCGGCGGTGGGCGGGCAGGACCCCGACCGCCCGCGCCGTCAAGTCGCCCTCATGGCCGGTCAACAGGTACAGCGCCCCGATCAACACCACCAGGATGGCGATTACCGTCGTCAGGACCCCGCCGGCGACGTTGCGGACCGCGTCGGTGGCAGAACTGCCCGTCAACAGATTGCCCCCGATCTCCACCAGTTCGTCCAGCGTCAGATCGTTCTCCAACCGCAGGCTTGTTGACAGGCGACGCAGGCTTTCGTTAAGGCTTCGCCTCATCTCGGGCAGACGCTCGATGGTCCGTTCAACAGGCCCGTACAGCGCCCAGCTCAAGGCCGCCACCGCTGCCACCAGCACCGCCAGCATCACCACCACAGACACCACCGCCCGCAGCGACGTCGGACCCGGAAGGCGATCGGTCAATGGCCGAAGCACCGCGGCCACCGCCGCGGTCATCAGCCCCCCCAACAGCAGGAACTTGGCCGCGGTGAAGAACCGAAACAGCGTCACCGCCACCAGAGTCCACAGCCCCACCGCCACCATCGACCGAACTGTGACGACCGCGTCCCACCGATGGTCGCGCTGCGGCCGATGCTCGCGACGACCAGAAGCATGCCTGTCGTTTTCTGACGCATCCTTGTTCATAGACCCCCGCCCGGTAAGCAGGGAATTATAGAGCCCCGCGCGGACGGCGCTTCGGCCTTGCCTGGCGGCGGCGGGGGAAGGTATCATGGCCGCCACTGGTCGCATGCCATTGCCATCGAAGCGAGAGGATTTACATCATGGACCGCATCAAGATCGTGCTGGATGAGAGCGAGATTCCGCGTCAGTGGTACAACGTGGCTGCCGATCTGCCCTCGCCGCTGGACCCGCCGCTGGGGCGCGACAACAAGCCCATCGGCCCGGCAGACCTGGCGCCGATCTTCCCGGCCGCGCTGATCGAGCAGGAAATGTCGACCCAGCGCTGGATCGACATCCCCCAGCCGGTGCTGGAGAAGATCGCTCTCTACCGCCCGACCGGACTCTTCCGCGCGGTCAACCTCGAAAAACTCCTCGGCACGCCGGCGAAGATCTTCTACAAGTACGAAGGCCAAAGCCCCACCGGCAGCCACAAGTCCAACACCGCCACCGCCCAGGCGTACTACAACGCCCAGGCGGGCATGAAGCGCCTGACGACCGAAACCGGCGCCGGCCAATGGGGCTCTGCCCTGTCGCTGGCCTGCCACCAGTTCGGTCTGGCGTGTACCGTCTACATGGTGCGCTGCAGCTACGACCAGAAGCCCTTCCGCAAGGTTATGATGCAGGTCTGGGGCGCCGAGTGCATCCCCAGCCCGTCCAACCGCACCGCGGCCGGACGCGCCATCCTCAAGGAAACCCCCGACACCTCCGGATCGCTGGGCATGGCGATCTCCGAAGCGGTCGAAGACGCCGCCTCACACGCCGACGCCAATTACGCCCTGGGCAGCGTGCTCAACCACGTGATGCTCCACCAGACGGTGATCGGGCTGGAGACCAAGGCTGCTCTGAAGAAGTTCGGCGCTTCGCCGGACGTGATCATCGGCTGCGCCGGCGGCGGGAGCAACTTCGCGGGCATCGCGTTTCCGTTCGTGCCCGACAAGCTCGGCGGGCAGGACATCCGCATCATCGCCGTCGAGCCGTCGGCCTGTCCGACGATGACCGAAGGGCTCTACCGGTACGACTACGGCGACACGGCCGCCATGACGCCGCAGCTCAAGATGTACACGCTGGGCCACCAGTGGGTGCCCCCTGCGATTCACGCCGGCGGGCTGCGGTACCACGGCATGAGCCCGCTGGTAAGCAAGCTGATCAACTTGGGCGTGATCGAGCCGGTGGCCCTGCATCAGACGGCCTGCTTCGAGGGGGCGCTGGCCTTCGCCAAGTGCGAGGGCATCATCCCGGCCCCCGAGAGCTCGCACGCGGTGCAGATGGCCATCCAGATTGCCCAGGAATGCAAGCAGACCGGCCAGGCCAAGAACATCGTCTTCTGCCTCAGCGGCCACGGGCACTTCGACATGACCGCCTACCAGTCGTACCTGGCCGGAAACCTGAAAGACATCAGCCACGCGGCGCTGGGGCTGTAACGGCCCTGGCGCAGACAGATTCGGGATGTGCAATGAGGACCGCTCGGCGGAGCGGCCCGTTGGGAACGTTTTCAGAATGGGGATAGTCATGCGATTGCAGAATGGTGCAAGCGTCACATTGGCCCTGGCGGCAGCTTTGCTCTTTGGCGGTTGTGTCAATCATGCAGCCCCGCCTGCGCTTCCTTCGGGGCCTGTGCCTGAGGCGACTGAGCCTTACGTCGAGAAGGCATGGCTGCTGCCATGGACGATGTTTCAAGCCAACAGTTGGCACAGCGGGTATCGCTATGGCGTTCCGCCGGTCAGGATTCCAAAGGTGCGATGGAAAGCCGAAATCGGGATTCAGGGGTACCTCAATAATCCCGTGATCGCGAACGGCCTCGTCTTTGTCGGATCATCGGGCAAGGAGCACAACAAGAGCGATCCCCTGGACGGTGTCTACTGTCTCGACGCCGCCTCAGGCAAAATGCTGTGGCACTTCCGCACGGACGAAGATGCCTGCGGCGTCGCCTTTTGGCGCGACCGCATTTTCGCAACCGGCGACGACGGATTTCTGCGGTGCCTGGCAGCCCGTGACGGCAAGCCGCTATGGAAACTGAAGTGCGAAGGCCGCCTGTATTGCCAGCCACTGATCTTCCAGGACATGGTGCTCGTCGGCGACGCCTCCGGCTGCGTGGTGGCGGTTGATCCGGCAACCGGCGCCGTGCGGTGGCGCACGAAGGTAGCCAACGCGCCGGCGACTGTTCGCGGCGGGCTGGCTGCCTCGATCGAATACGTCTATGCCGTCTTTGTCGACGGAAGCGTCGCCTGCCTTGACCCGGCTGGGCGAACGAAGTGGACCAGGAGGATTAGCGAGAAGAATCAGTTCTACCCCGCCCCGACCGTTGACGACGGCGTAGTCTATCTCGGCTACGCACGCGACACGTTCTATACCACAGCGGCGATAGTGGCCCTTGACGCCGGCACGGGCAAGACGAAGTGGGGCCTGCCGGACCGGCCGGATTCCGAGCAGGGCCAAATCGGCGGAGATTTCACCAACATCCGCAGCTCGTTCGCGGTCTGGAAGGGATTGTTGCTCTACGGAGAGACATATTCAAACGAGTTGGCAGCCTACGGTGCCGACAGCGGGAAGAAACAGTGGTCGGTCGACCTTGGCAAGCCGATGTTCCCGCACTGGCCATCGCCAGCCATCGCCGGCAATGTACTGTATTTGCCGCGCCATGATGGGGCAATCTACGCCGTCGACCTCGAGAGTCGAAAGATGATCTGGCAGATGTACCTTGGCGATGTCGCGCAGGTTGGGCCCAATCTGCCGGCGAAGATTATGCCCAGCGGCTGGGAGCATTGCGCGTGGGATCCAGCTGTGGGAAAACCGCTTTACGCTTCGCCTGGCCTGGACAGCGACGGCACGATCTTCGTCGGATCGGGTCAGGGCTGGCTCTACGCGATAGAAGATAGCGCTCCTGCCCCCGGCCTGACAGAGCTATACGGGCGGGAACTTGACGGAAAGTTGCTCCATTTCGAAAGATTCAAATACCCGGTGTTGTTCTCCCTTAAACCCGGGTGCGTGCCCATGTGGTATAAGGACGGAAAAGAGATGCTGGCGGGGCTGATCAGCCAAGTCCGCTCGGCGCCGCCTGAAAGCCGAATCATCATTCTGGCGCACCGCGCCTGGGGACCAATCAGGAAATCAGGCGGCGAAGTCTATCACGTGCGCTGCGCAGAGGCGGTCAAGGATTTCCTTGTCTCTCAGGGTGTGGCTCCAAATCGCATTCAATGCTGGGACTGCCAGAACCGCTATCCGCTCAAGAACGAATGCACGGGGGACGGTTGGGCCGCCAATCAGAGGACGGAAATCGCCGTCGTTCAACAATTCCCCACCACAGCACCGGCGTCGGGACCATCGCCGGAAAGAGCTCCGTCAAGCCGGCCAAGTGCTGCCCAGTCGGGTGCAAAGGAGCTATATGGCCGCAAACTCGAAGGCAAGTTATTGCGCATGGACCGGATTTCTACTGACAAGCTGTTTCACATTGCCCGTGGATGCATTCCCAAATGGAACGAGGAACCGCCGCCGCTGCTGGCGCCGAGCATCGCGGCTATCAAGGCCGCTCCGGCCAACACGCGGATCATCGTGTTCTCACACCGCGCCGGCGACATCATTCGACGCAACGGCGGCGAACTGTACTGCCCGCGCTGCGCCGACAAGGTGCGCGACTATTTGATCCAGCAAGGTATCGCGGCCGATCGAATACAAGCATTCGGGATGCGGGATGACTTCCGCCTCATAGTGCCGGAGAGGACGGCTGAGGCAAAGAAAACCAACCAGCGGATCGAGATTGTCCTCGTCGCGCCGGAGTAGCCTGCCGTTTCATCAGGGTTCCTCCCTGCCGGCGGCGTTTAGGCCGCTGGAGCGGGGCGGGAGGGATTCGATCTTCCCCACGGTCGCGGCGATGATGTTCATCGTCAGCGCGAAGGCGCGGGCGGCGGGGCCTGTGTTCGAACCCGTCGCCCAGGAGGCGGCAAGATCATCGCTGCAATGGACAATCAGGATCCGGCCTTTGTCGCGGAGGGTCTCGAGTCTGGACGCCGCGGGCGTGCGCGCCTCTGCTTTCTTGCTGATGGTGATCGTGCGGCCGTCTGCAAGAACCGCCTGGAGCTTTTGGGTCTTGGGGGCATCGGCAGAAGCGCCGCCGTTGAGCGGGTCGTCGGCGGGCACAGCCTTGAGGGCGGCTGCGGGATACATCGCCGCGCACGCCGCGCGCATGGCTTTGCTGAAGGCATCGCCGTTTGTCTGCGCGACGCTCAGGACCGTACCGCCGCCGTCGATAAACGCCTTGATGCGTTCAAGGCTGTCCGCGTCGAGCTTGGGGTCCTGCGTGCCGGTGATATAAAGGATGCGCGCGTCGATCCAGTTGTCGGCCGGGTCGCTTGTTCGCACGGTCTGCCAGTTGACGAGATGACCGTGCTCGCCTTGGGCGATCCACCGCGTCAGGCCCGCTACATCTCCCGCCTGGCGGTCCCAATCGCCCTCATGTTCGAGCTTGGCCATCAGCACCGGTCGGCGACAGCGGGCCAGGAACAGCAGCGCCTGGCTGGTCGCTACCGTATCTCCAAAGCGGCCGTTCCACGAACCGTCGCGCCCCTGCGTTTTGGCCAATGTGGCGGCCGCAGCGCGAAACCAGTCGACCTTGTCATAGAACTTGCGCCCCCCGCCCATGGCGGCGCGGCTGAGGTTGAACAAGTAGTAGCCATCTCGACTGGTGGGATCAATATAGGCATCGAGGCATTTGCGACCGAAGACCAGAGCCTCAAGCTTCTTGCCCGGATTGGCACGATACAAACCTGAGAGGTTTGCCGCCGTGCTGAGGCTGGCAATGCCTCCCAGCGTCATCGTTCCTGTACCGGCGGCGGCTCGGCCCTGGTATCGCCAGCCACCATCTTCGCACTGAACAAAGATCCAGTGCTTGAGAACTTTGTTCCAGTAGGCCGGCGGAACGTTGACTCCGCTTTCGGCAGCGGCCTCGACGCCCATCATACCGTAGTGGGCATTGGAGTTGTCGCCCGAGGCAGGCGTGCCGTTGGAATCGTATCCGTACGAGCCGTCAGAGGTGGAGTTGATCAGCAGCGTCGCGTCGGCGGCCAATTGCTTGGCGAACTTGTTCCGCGTCGCACGATTGGCTCTGGCGAGGGCATTGCATCGCAGGGCGAGCGTATAGGTCCACTGCTCATCCTGCTTGACCAGCCAGTCCAGCGTTTTGGCCATTCCGGGATCGTCGGCCTTGACGCCACACTCCAGCAACGCCCAGGCCGCCAAGGCTGTCGGTCCGGCCTTAAACTTACCGTGCGCTCGCCAACTCCCATCGTCAGTCCGCATCGCCACCAGAGCGGCCACACCTTGTTGAATGATCCCATCGAGGGGATCCTCTGCGGCGGGCCTCTCGGCGCCGCCGGCGGCGGAGGCGACCATCGTCGATGCCAGAACCCCAATCACGACGCGTCGTACGCTATTCATGTTTTGCCCCTTTCAGACCTGATGAATCCTAACAATCGTCATCGCGACCGGCAAGTAACTAATCTTATGAAAGACGTGCTTTGGCTTCGGTCAGGACGCGGGCGTGGATCTTTTCTTCGCGAATGATGGCCTCGATGGCGGTCTTGTCCTGCACGTTGGCGGCCAGGCGGGTGTAGAAAGCCACGGCGTCGTGTTCCATGCCGATGGCCAGGTCCAGCAGCGCCGAGACCTTGCCCGAGGCGATGGCCTCGCGCAGGGTCTGGCCGTTGGGCAGCACGTCGGCTTTGAGCGCCCGGCGGGCCTGGGCGATCTTCTCGTCGCTGATCAGGACGGTCTTGCCCTGTGCGGCCAGTTCGCTGCGCATCTTGAGAAAGGTCGCGCGGTGGCGGGTTTCCTCGCCGGCCAGCCGCTTGCAGAGGTCTTGCGTTGAAACGTCGCGGGTGACGCCGGCCAGAGCCTCATAGAAATCGCTGCCGAGTTCTTCCATCATGATGGCCATCTGGAGCACGTCATCGCCGGCGGATTGTGTGGCAGGCATGGCAGACCCTTTCAATAGACAGATTGATCGCGCCGTATTCCTGATCGGTCCGCAACGCCGTAAGCTTGAGTTGCAGCCTCTTCGCTCAGCGACCTCAGCGGCCAGATCTGTCGTCTGCAGTAATCATCCGCGCCGGGATCTTGATGCCGGATCTGTTCGTTTACTGAATGCTCATGCCGCTGGAGATCGCGTCCAGGGCTTTCTGCGGCGACGCTGCGCCGAAGTGAATGTCGTACTCCTGGCCGCATGCCAGAACCAGGTGCAGCGACTTGAGGATCAGGAACTTGCGGGTGATGGCGGCCTGACGAATGTCCTTGATGGGGATGCACAGCCGCTGGTCCAGCGTTTCGTAGGCTTGCCTGCGATTGCTCAGCTCGGCTGCGGCGTTTTCCTGAAGGGCAAGCCCCGCGTCAAAACAGACGTTTCGGTTGGTGACGTGGAGCTTGCCGACGACTTTGGCCGCGCTGGGCCCCTGGCCGCCCATATAGACCGGCCAGGAACCAATAATCTCTTCACCGGGTGAAAGCCATTGCGGTTGCATGCTCTATCTCCAATAGAAGAACGTGTTAATCATTTGCCCTGCCCCCACCCTGTTATCAAGAACATGTCGCAGGGCGCCAGATCAGAAGCTTGGTCTTCTCCGCTGTCTTCTCTGGGTCTCTGTGTCGTCACGACGCGCGGAGCAAGCTCCGCCGCTAAAACGGTCAGGGCACGCCGCGCTTGGCTTTACGCCGTCTCTGTTCCCGGTTCCTGGCTGCCGGTTCCCGCTGCCCCACCGACCGAGGGCAGTTCCAGCTTGCCGCTGCGGAAATTAAACGACTTGCGGATCTTCTCCGTGCGCTCGCAGGGGACGATCGTGTAGCCCAGGCGTTTCTCATCGTGGGGCACCTGGCCCTTGGCCAGCGACACCCACGCGCCGTTCATGCCGTTGACGAACAGCGTCGTCGTCAGCGACTTGGTCCACCAGAAGCTCTTGAGCGTGCGCTTGAGCACCCAGTGCTGCGTCGCGGCGGCTTTGCGCAATTCGTAGATCGTCTCGTCGAGGCGCCGGGCGGTCATCTTGGCGGGCGTGTACACCGTTTCGATGAACGTGTAGCGTTCCCAGTCTTTGGGATAGTTGGTCGCGATGAGGCGCCCTTCGGCCTTGAGCTTGTCGAAGAGGTTCGTGCCCGGCAGCGGCGTCATGTTGGTGATCTGGATGATGTCCACGCCGAGCTGGACGGCCTTGAGGGCGGTGTCGGCGACGGTATTCTCGTCGTCTTCGTCCGAGCCGATCACGAATCCGCCAAAGACGGCCAGTCCGGCTTTGTGGAATCCGTCGACGTGTTCCTTGTAGCGGTCGAAGATCTTGACGTTGAGGCCTTTCTTCCATCCGGCCAACGCCTTGGGGTTGAACGACTCGATACCCACGAGCATGGCGCGGCATCCGGCCTTGTACGCCAGCTTAAGCCCTTCGATGTCGTCGCCCATGTTGAGGCTGGTCTGGCTGAACCAGAGCTTGCGCTTGCCGTGCTTGATGATGGCCCGCAGAAGTTCCTTGGCCCACTCGGCGTGCTTGGGACCCACGCCGTAGAAATTGTCGTCGACGACGAAGATGAACTTGCGATCGGTGCTGTTCCATTCCTCGATGATTTTGCCGATGTCGCGGCGGCGGATCTCGCGCCCGTTGAACCGAGTCACCGAGCAGTAGTCGCAGCCGATGGGGCAGCCGCGCGAGGTCTGGATGCACGCCACGTCATAGCGACCGTTGAGCGGGTGCAGGCCCTGCGCGGCGGCGCCGCGGTCGCCGGTCAGTTCCGAGAAGCAGCCGTCGTAGCGATTCTGGAGCTTGCCCGCCTGGGCGTCGGCGAGGATCTGCGGCCAGACCTCATCGCATTCGCCGACGGCGACCGAGTCGAAATGCTCAGCCGGTTCCTCGGGCACGGCCCAGGCGTGCGGTCCGCCCATGATGCTGGGGATGCCCAGCGTGCGGCAGCAGGCGGCCACTTCGTACGCCCGCGTGGCGCTGCTGGTGTAGCTGGTGACGCCGACGAGATCGTAGCCGCCCTCGGCGAGGCGCTTCTCGGTGTCGATAGTGGCGAAGATCTCGTCGATGATGTCGACCTGGTGCCCCGCCGCCAAAGCCAGCCGCGCCAGGACCTGCAGCCCCAACTGCGGAATGCGCGTGCCGATGGTGTGGTACCCCTGCCCGCTACGGGAAATCGGATTCACCAAAGCAATTTTCATGAAACCGCCTTTTTCTTGCCCCGCCGAAGCGCACCGGACACCCAGTCAAGCCTTCAGGGGGAAGGAGATTGTACCGCCGCCGCCCGCCGCGGGCAAGACTTTGAGCAATTGCTGCCACTCGCGAGGCGGGCTATACTGCTCCGGCAGCGATTCAATGGGCTAACGCCATGGCGGCGCCTGCGCCGATAGTTAGTTGAAGCCGGCGCGAAAATCCGCGGGGCATATATGCGCTTGCAGAGCCTGCGCGGCTGTTTATAATAAAAACCGGATCAGGGACTTTCCCACAGCCGCCGCGGCAGACACGGACCGGAATGGTTATGACCGATCAACGCCCCAATCGGACAGCGCACGACGCCTCGCGCTGGCTGATCGTGTTTTTTCTGGGCGCGATCGCGGCGTGCCTTCTGGCGGCCGTCGGCGCCGGGGCGATTCCCGCCCTGGCCCAAGACGGCGGCGGGGTCACCAGCGGAGCGGGCGGCAACCTCTTTGCCGTGGCCGGGCCGTTAACGCGGACGACGTATGGGATGTACCTGGTGGACTCGCGCAACGGCACGCTGTGCGTGTACGAATACGAGCCGGCCAACAAGAAGCTGTACCTTCGGGCGGCGAGGAACGTCGCCTTCGATCTTCAGTTAGACGCCTATAACACGGAAATCTCGCCTCACCAGGTCAAGACCCTGGTGGAGCAGAACCGGCGGCTTAAGACCACGGGCCAGTAAGTGCTGCCGCCCCGCCGTCGCCGCCCCAGTGGAGCTTTACGATGGGCAAGAAAATGTACTACAGCGAGCAGGAAGCCGCGCAGACCCTTGGCGTGACGGCGTCGGCCCTGGACGGCCTCGTCAAAGAGCAGAAGCTGCGCGTGTTTCAGGACGGTCCGCGCCGCATGTACCGCGTGGACGAAGTCGACGCCCTCAAGGCTCCCGCCGACGGCGACGAGGTGGAACTGACCCCCGCCGACTCGACGGTGCTGGGCAGCCATGAGGTGGAACTGATGCCCGCCGACGAGAGCGGCATCGGTTCGGGCGTCGGCAGCGGGTTCGACACCGCCATCGGCTCGGGCCTGGGCAGCGGCGTCGAGAGCATGGGCACCGGGATCGCCAGCGGACTGAGCAGCGGGCTCGATGAGATCAACCTCGAAACCTCCACCGAGACCCCCGCCGTCGGCAAGAGCAAGGAAGACACCGTCATCACCGCCGAAGGCATCAGCATCTTCGACGAGGAAGACCTCGAAATCGAAGCCGCCGACCCCATGGCCAAAACGCAGATCGCCCCCAGCCTGGAAGACCAGGTCTCCCTCGAGGGCGTCGGAAGCGGAAGCGGACTGCTCGACCTGACCCGCGAGAGCGACGACACGTCCCTGGGCGCCGAAGTGCTCGACCACATCGACGTCGATCAGGAAGGCGCCCCGGCCTCGTCGACCGATGAAGGACTGCTCGAACCCCAGCCCTTTGAACCCTCCACCGCCGCCGCCGCGGCTGTGGAAGGACCCATGGTCCTGGAAGAAATCGACAAGAACGCCGGCGCCTTCACCGGGCTGCTGGTCGCCGCCGCCGTCGTGGCGCTGCTGCTGGGCGCCACGGTGCTGGCGGCCGTCAAGGAACTCATGCCCGCCTACATCGTGTGGCTCAACACCAACATCACCGGCGTGCTGATCGGCGCCGCGGCGTTGGCGCTGGTATGTGCGGCTGTCGGGTGGTTCCTGGGCAACGCCGTCGCCGCGCGGCAACAGACGATGCGGATGCGCGATATGCGAAGCTGACCCGCGGCCGGATCATTCCCGGTCAGACCGGCGGGCGCTCTGGTCATAAAAGGAGTTTTGCGATGAGAAGCCTACTGATGTGCGTGGCGGCAACGACGCTCCTGAACGGCTGCGTGATGAGGTCCGAGTACGACAAGCTTCAGGCGCACCTGAACCGCACCACGGCGGATCTGAGCTCGACCAAGGAATCGCTGGGTCGCTGTGAAGTTCAGAACCAGCGCCTGACCGAAGACGCCGCAGCCGCCCGCCGCGACGCCACAAGCATGCGCGACCAGTTGTCCGTCGTGGACCGCCAGCGGGTGGACCTGTCGGCCCGTTTCAACGAGCTCAAGGCCCAGTACGAGAAGGTTCGCAACCTGCCGCCGGAGATGCCCAACCTCGGCGACGTGGTCGTGCTGCCCAGCGAAGTGGACCTGGCCCTCAAGCAGTTCGCCAAGGAAAACCCCGATCTGATGGAATACTTCCCCAAGTACGGTATGATCAAGTTCAAGAGCGATCTGACCTTCAAGCCCGGTAGCGACACCGTGCAGGACAGCGCCCGCACCGCCTTGGCCCGGTTCGTCACCATCGCCAACTCGCCGGCCGCCGGCAAATTCAACATCTACGTCGCCGGACACACCGACGACATGAACATCGTCAAGCCCGAGACCGCTCGGCGGCATCCCAATAACTGGTACCTCTCGGTGCATCGATCGGTGGCCGTGCAGGAGGCGCTGGTCAAGGCAGGGCTGAACCCCGAGCGTCTGGGCGTGATGGGCTTCGGCCAATATCACCCCGTCACTGCCAACGCCGCCAACAACGGCGGCAACCAGGCCAACCGCCGCGTCGAGATCTGGATCGTCCCGCCCAAGATGTACCTGACGCAGGACACGCGCTGACCCGCGCGACGCAGAATCGCTTGCAGCAACTGACGGTCACCATCGTGATCCCCCTTCGCAACGAAGCGGGGAACGTCGAGGCCATCTTTCAGCGCACGCCGGAGATGGGCGCCGGAACGGAACTGCTCTTCGTCGAAGGCGGCTCGACCGACGGCACGTATGAAACCGTCCAACGCGCCATCGCCGCCCATCCACATCGCAAGACCGCGCTCTATCGCCAGGGCGGCCGCGGCAAGGGCGACGCCGTCCGCCTGGGGTTCGACAAGGCCACAGGCGACGTGCTGATGATCCTCGACGCCGACCTGACCGTCCCGCCGGAAGATTTGCCGCAATTCTACGACGCCCTCGTCCAGGACCGAGGCGGCCTCATCAACGGCGCACGGATGGTCCACCCGATGGAAAAAGGCGCCATGCGACTGCTCAACTACCTCGGCAACCGGTTCTTCGCCTGGCGCATGTCGCGCATCATCGGCCAGCGCGTGCAGGACACCCTCTGCGGCACCAAGGTCATCCGCAAAGTCGATTACGAGCGCCTCAAAGCCGCCCGCCCATACCCCGACGACTTCGATATGTTCGGCGATTTTGATCTGATCTTCGGGGCCGCCCGTCTGGGTCTGAAAATCTTCGACCTGCCCATCCACTACCGCCGCCGCACATACGGCAAGACCAACATCCACCGCTGGCAGGTCGCCTGGCGCCTGACGCGCATGCTGCGGACTCTGCGGAAACTCTGGAAAGAAAACAGATCCTCGTTCCTCGATCCTCGATCCTAGAGATGGGATGGGTTTGCCTTTCCCTGGGATCCAGGATCTAGAGCATCTAGCGATCATCTGTAGCGTATCCGCAGCTACGGAAGTAGCCTTGGCACTCCTCCGCGCTCACGGCCCTGAGAGCTTGGCCGATCACACCAATGAGTTCCTCCAACGTACGCCCGG
>JBDKTA010000027.1 GCA_039680605.1 Planctomycetaceae bacterium
GCTGATCGGATCCAAAACAAGTGAAAAGACCCTTTTGGGGTAGCAGAATGCCGCCATTGCACCGCCATTCCTGCACAAATCGACCGAAAATAATCTGCATAAATCTATAACTGCGGAAGTTGGGCTAGCCCGCTTGTGCGGGATAGCGTACTGCGATAGAACTAACACACTTATTGGCTCGGACAAACTATGACTGCTTGGTTTGGAAAGCTCACCCTTATTACGGCCTTGGCGTCTTTGGCGCCCTCGATTGCCATAGGCCCTGATTCGGCGACGGCTGCCAAGGCGATCTTCTGTTCGCTGGCCGTTGCGTTGTTGCTGGCGGCGATGCTGAAGTGGTTGATCGTGTCGCTGACGGTGAGGCCGTCCGGTGCGGGCAACCCGCTTCCTTACTTGATCCTTGCGCTGATCGAGGCGGCGTGCATCTGGGTTTCATTCTCCGTTGAGCAGTACATTCCCAGGCGCTTCTGGCCCTGGCAAGAGGGCCGTCTCGCCGCCGAGATGCCCCTGTACGTGATCTTCATAATCTTGGCGATAACCCCAAACTGGTTCGTCATCCGCTGGCAGTTCGTCAAGGCGCGCAAGAATGTGGGGAAGATCTCATTCCTTTACGGCGCCGGCCTTGCGATGGTCGTGCTCGTGATCATCGAGGTTCTGGGCGCGCCGCTGGTCGACACCTTCTACGGATACTTTTTCCGCGGCGGCTAGCTTAGTCCGGGGCATTTTCCAGGGGGCGGCAGCTCAGGCACTGCTCGACGGACAGGCCGCAGGTGGCCATCAGGCGCGCGGGGCTCTCAGGCTGGCACGTGCGGTCGGAGAGGTACATCACGTCGAGCACGGCCTGGTTGAGCAGGTTTTCCCACGCCGAGCACTGGTACTTCGGCGCGTCGGCGATGACGGCGCGGGCGAAGGCCTCCACCTGGCGGCGGAAGAGCTCCATCGGCGGCGACTGGTCGACGACGCTGTTGAGCACGTTGCCGTCCGCGTCGCGCAGCAGGCAGTTCTGGCTGTCGGCCTTGAGCGACCCCTCTCGCCCATGCACCGACAACTCTTCGCTGACCGGGCCCGACGAGCGCGTCGTGACGACGCTGGCCATGCAGCCGTTGGCATATTGCAGCACGGTCGCGGCGGTGTCGTCGGTGTCGTATACGGGGCGGGGCTGATCGTCGCAGCGCGTGGCGTACGCGCGGTTGCCCCCGGCACAGCGGCAGAAGACTTCCTCAGGCAGGCCCAGCATCCACGTCAGCAGGTCGACGCAGTGGTATCCCAGTTCGAGCAGCGCCCCGCCGCCGGCCGTCGCCCGGTCGCCGCGCCAGCCCAGGTCCGGACCCCAGTTGAACAGGTAATGCGTGCGCGCCAGGAAGACCTGTCCCAGGCGGGCGCGCACCTGCGCGGCCCGGCGGTAGCTCGTGCGGAACCGCCACTGCGTGCCGACGGCGAACTTGAGCTTGGCCTGGCTCATCCGCTCGACCAGCACGTGAGCCTCGCTGAGACTGCGGGCCAGGGGCAACTCCTTCCAGACGTGGATCCCGCGCTCGGCGCAGGCCATGACGATATCGACTGCCGCCGCCGGCGGCACGGCCAGATACACCGCCCGAGGACGCGCCTCGGCCAGCAGGCGGCGGTTGTCCGTAAACGCGGCGACGCGGTACTCTCTGCCGGCGCGTTCGGCCGTCAGCGGGTCGCGATCGGCCACCCCGACCACCTGCGTCAAGTCGCCGGCCTGCAGCGCTTCGAGCATGATTCGCCCGAACCCGCCCATGCCGATGACCGCGACTGGAAGCTTTTCCTGCATGCCCCGAGCCTAGCGGCGATTGCGGGGGATTGTCAAGATGCTGCCGCAGTGGCACAGCCTTTCCAGGCTGTGACTAACCCACGTCTTGATAGAGAGCAGGACGGTAGCGCGGAGGGGGAATGGGCCTGCCCGCCTCGCGGGCGGCTTCAAGCCATGCGGCCTTTCGGCCAGAGCCTCCTGTGGACCATTGCCAAAGGCCGAGCAGGAATCCAGGTCTGGAATATCGGCAATATAACCGCCGTCGGATTCGCTGTAGAAGATGTTAATGTGGTAATCGCTCATGATCGGTTCTTCATCTGAAGATTATAATCGACCGTCACGGTTTCCTCGCCGGGGTTGTCGGCGGGGCGAGTTTCTGGAGCACCTCGGGCGGGGCGATGTAGATCAGGCCGTCTCTGACGGCGTAGTCGATGGCCCCGGGCGGGGCGGCCTCGACCAGCGCCAGCCGCAGCGCGATGCGATTGGGCACGTTGCGCAATTCCAACGTCACCGGCGACGTGCGGGAGATATCCATCCGCCGCAGCGCCCGCCAGTCCATGAAGATGTTGGCGCCCGCAGACTCGCGCAGAAAAATCATCACCGCCTGCAACTCGGTCTTGTTGAAATTGAACTCCGGAAAATCCGCTCCAAGTTTCTCGACCACCGCCCGATCAGCCGCCGTTGCGCCACGCTCGGGCCCCGCCCGCAGGCGTGAGGCGATGGCTGCCGCCGCCTCCGACGACGAGACGATCACAACGCCGGCGGCAATGTCATAGGTGGCTGTCCCGGCCGGAGCGGCCGCCGACAGCGCCAGCACCATCGCCACGCGAACCGGAACGTTTTCAAGCTTGATGTTGACGGGCGTGTCGGGCGTGATGCCCGCCTTCTTCAGACCCCGCCAGTCCACGTACAGGTTGGCGGCGCTGGTCTTGCGGAAGAACTCCATCAGCGTCCCGAGGCGCGCCTCGGGCAGGTTCATCGACGGCACCAGCGCCGTCAGGGCACGCACGGCGGCGGTGTCGGCTTTGCCTTGCGGCCGCGGGCGGTGCTGCAGGTCCTGGCTCAGCCGCCCGAGCAACTCGGCCGACGTGACCACGACCACCCCGCCGCTGACTCCATAGGCGAGCTTGCCAGCCGCCGCCTCGGCCAGCGTCATCGACAGTCCCGCCGCCACGGTCGTGTCTCTCCGCTGGAGCGTAATGAGCGTATCGCCCGTGGCGCCGGCCTTCTTGAGCGCCCGCCAGTCGACAAAGACGTTCACCCCGGCCGTGCTGCGGAAGAACTCGATGGCATCGACGAGCTTGAACCGCTCGAAGGTCAACACCGGCAGGGAGGCCTGGAGCTTCTTAAGAACCGCCTGGTCCTGCTCGCCGGTCCCGGCGGCCACAGGCTGCGTAGCCGCCGCCTCGCTGGGACGCGTCGTCGCCACCGGCGGCATCGCCTTGAGCGCCGCCGGCGTGCCCACCACCACGCTCGTGCCGTGGACGACGTACTCGACTTCCCCAGGCCCCGCTGCCGCCGCCAGCACCAGCCGCAGCGCCTGGGCGATCGTGACCTTCTTCAAGTGCAGCGTCACCGGCGTGCTCCGCAGCACCTCGACCGCCGTCAGCGATCTCCAGTCGACGCTGATTCCGACATCCGCCGCCTGCGCCAGAAACGCCACCGCATCGGCCAGCGCCACTTCGTCAAAATCCACCGTCGGCAGCACCACCGCCAACCGAGTCTGCACCGCGGCCTCATTCGCCGGCGGAGCAGCTAAGGCGACATTGGCCCAGGCTATCGCACATACCGCGATCAGTCCCATTTTGTGCATGATGAATCCTTTCATCCGTCATTTCGGCTTTGGTACGGAAAGAATAACCTTTCCGTTCTCGATTCGGTACGTCAGGCCCTTGCCTTGGCCGGCACTGTCGAGGATGAGCGTCAGCGCCGTATGGAGAGAGACGTCGGTTCCAATATCAACTGTTACAGTCGCCGCGCGAGGAAGGGTGCTCTTCTCTGACAGCCGTTTGCTAAAGAATCCGATTCCGACGGCATGGAGGGATGCCAGATCTGGAGAGATATCCACCTTGCTCAGATCCCGGATAAGACCAATGGAATCGTCCAGTTCAATTCCTTGAAGCTCAATTCCAGGCAAATTGCCAGGCTTGTTTTGGGCCAGCCACTTCAGGTGTTCCTTCTCAAGAGCGGCCTCCATCATTCTCTTGGCCAGCGGCTCATCCGCGGGCTGGGCGGCGACGGGAGGCGTTTCAATCTGCTTTGTCAGCCGCTTGGCATCGTCGCAAGTGGAGACAATGACAACTCCGTCGGCGATTTCGTAGCCCAGTGATTCCTCACCGGCAACGTCTTTGAGACACACCAGCAAGCCTTGATGAACGGTCACGCCGCGCACGTGGACATTGACCGGGGTGCTCCTGCTGATCCCGGCTTGCGACAGGGCGTGCCAGTTCACGTAAATATCCTGGCCGCTGACATCCCGCATGAATTGAATTACATCCTCGAGTTCGATATCGTCAAACTTCAGTTCCTTAATCCGCTGCTCCAGCTTCCCGCGGACAGCGGCGTTGCGCGGTGTGCCACTGGCGGCCATCGGAGAAGACTCCAGCATCGCTGATATCTTCTTAAGCTCTCTGGGCGTAGAAATGACAATCACGCCGCCGGCGACGACGTAATCCAAAGGCGGGTCGACCTGGGCGGCTTCCAGACATAGAAGAATTGCCTGGTGAAGCGTGACATCCTGAAGATGCACGGTGACAGGCGCCGAGGCCCTCCTAAGGGCGCTGCGGGACACGTAGATGTTTTGGCCGCTGATGTCCCGCATGAACTGGATGATGTCTTTCAATTCGATGCCGTCGAAATTGAGTTCCTTGATGCGCTGCTGGATGGCGTCGCTAACCGCCTTGTTGCGAGGAGTGTCTTTGGCGACTCCTGGAGCCGTTTCCATCATCGCCACCATTTTCTCAGCATCTTCAGCCGTCGAGATGATGATCTTCCCGTCGGCGATCCTGTAGGCAAGGGGGCCGCGGACGTTTGTTGCATTAGCCAGACACAATTCGAGGCATCGCCGGACGGTCATATCCTCTTCATGGAACGTTACGGTCGATCCCTGCTTTCCCATGCCAACTTTGGACAGCTCGCCCCATCGCACGTAGATGTTCAGCCCGGTTGCACCCTGGATGAACTGGATCACATCCTTGAACTCGATCTCTTCGAAATCCAGCTTCTTGATATTCTGATCAAGAGCCTCGAGGGCACGCGCGTTTCGGGAAACCTCAGTCGTAGCCCGCGTGGCGCTTTGCGGGGGCTGGACTTGCTTCCGCACCTCCGGACCGCATCCCCACAGACACATCACGCTAGCCATGATCACAGGAGTTCGCGCCACGCACTTGTTCAGCGGTCGTTTCACGAGTATCATCTTTCAGGCGGCAGGTACAGTATTGTACCGCTACGGCGGCCGCATTAGAAGAAACGCACCCCCGAGGCGCTTATGGCCAAGGAATCATTCGAAAGCATTATCGCCCAGTTCGCTCGCAGCCGCGAGATCATGCTCCGCGAGCTGCACAAGATCATCATCGGCCAGGACGATGTGCTCAACCAGATCTTCGCGTGCATCATCACGCGCGGGCACTGCCTGCTGGTGGGCGTGCCTGGGCTGGCCAAGACGCTGATCGTCTCGTCGCTGTCGAAGATCATGGAACTTTCGTTCAAACGCGTGCAGTTCACGCCGGACTTGATGCCCTCCGACATCACCGGCACCAACGTCATCGACGAGCTCGACAGCGGGCGGCGCGAGTTCCGCTTCGTGCCCGGGCCGGTCTTCGCCAACATCATCCTGGCCGACGAAATCAACCGCACCCCGCCCAAGACGCAGGCGGCCATGCTCGAGGCCATGCAGGAACGCCAGGTGACCGTCGGGCAGGAGACCCGCCCGCTGCCGGATCCGTTCTTCGTCATCGCCACGCAGAACCCCATCGAGCAGGAAGGCACCTACCCGCTGCCCGAGGCCCAGCTCGACCGCTTCATGTTCAACATCTTCGTGGACTACCCCAGCCAGGACGAGGAAGAGCAGATCCTCACCACCACGACCGGTGAGAGCAAGCCCGAACTCAACAAGGTCTTCAACTCGCGGCAGATCGTCAACATGCAGCGCATCGTCGCCAAGGTGCCTGTCAGCGAGTACGTCATCAAGTACGTCGCCAACCTCGTCCGCGCCACGCGGCCGAAAAACCCCACCGCCCCTGATTTCATCAAGGAAATGGTCGACTGGGGCGCCGGCCCGCGCGCGGGGCAGTACCTCATCCACGGCGCCAAGGCCTTCGCCGCCATGGACGGGCGATACACCGTCAGCATCCAGGACGTGCGAAGCGTGGCCGTCCCCGTGCTGCGCCACCGCATCGGCTGCAACTTCGCGGCCGCCAGCGCGGGGCTGGACTCAGTGAGCATCGTCAGCAAACTCATCGAGCACGTCCCCGAGCCCGAAGTGCCCAAGTACGCCCCCAAGCCCGCCCCGCCGGAAATAGATACGACCGATGCCGTTCCCCCGCTGCCGGCAGAATAGAAAGTTGGGACGCTTACCACTTTCGTTTCGCGGCGATGCGATGGATAATCCCGGCAGTAAGATCACAAAGACGCAACGCTTCAACGGCAGACGAAAGTGGTAAGCGTCCCAACTTTCTAAGGAACCAAACGTGGCCAAGACCAAAACCAAAACGCTGTCCCCTTCGGTGCTGCTGCCCAACGGCAAGCCTTTCTTGACCTGGCAGCCGGTGCTGACGTTCTCAAGGACGCTCTACGTGGATGGCCGCGCAGCGCATGCCAGCGACGACAACGCCGGCACCGAAGCCCAGCCGCTGCGCACGGTATCGCGGGCGGCGGAGCTGCTCGAGCCCGGCCAGCGGGTGCTGGTGGCCCGCGGCGTCTATCGCGAGCGGATCGTCCCGGCCCGCGGCGGATCGGCTGCCGACAAGATGATCGGCTACCAGGCCGCCCCCGGGGCGGCGGTCGTGCTCAAGGGCTCGCGCGTGGTCAAGGGCACGTGGAAGAAGGCCGGGCGCTCCGGCGGCGTGTGGGTCACAAAACTGCCGGCTGAGTGGTTCGCTCCGGACGACAACCCGTTCACCACGCCGAACATCTCCGCCAAGCAGTTCGACATCATGCCCTGGGCCGAGGGCTATCGCGGCACGCTGCCGTACAGCCTGCCGTGCGGGCTGGTGTTCCAGAACGGAAAGCGCCTGGTGCAGGTGGCCAAGCGCGGCGACCTTGCTAAGGCCGCGGGCACATACTGGGTGGGCGAGGGCGGCAAGAGCCTGTACGTTCGGCCGTTCGGGGGGCTCAGCCCGGACGTGGCCATGATGGAGATCACGACGCAGGGGCAGATTCTCGCCCCGCGCGAGATGGGGCTGGGGTTCGTGCAGGTGTGCGGGTTTACGATCGAGCAGGTGGGCAATTGCTTCCCGATGCCGCAGTACGGGGCCGTTTCGCCGACTCGCGGGCACCATTGGCTCGTCGAGGGCAACATCATCCGCCAGTGCAACGGGATCGCCCTGGATATCGGCAACCAGCACCCGACGCTGCCTCAGCCGGCGATCAAGCCCGCCCGGCACATCGTGCGCGGCAACGTCGTGACCGACTGCGGCGTCTGCGGCGTGCAGGGCCTGGGCACGTACAACTGCCTGATCGAAGACAATTATTTCAAGGGCAACGCCTTCCATGACGTCGAGGTGTACTTCGAGACGGCCTCGATCAAGACGCACTTCACCACCGACACGCTGATCCGCCGCAACCGCGTGCTGCGCACGCTGCACGGGTCAGGCATCTGGATCGACGCCAACAACGTCAACTCGCGCATTACCGAGAATGTCGTCGTGGACACGAGCACGATGTTCGGCGGGATCTTCGTCGAGATTTCGGACAAGACCAACATGGTCGACCGCAACGTCGTCTGGAACACCAAAGGCGCCGGCCTCTACGAGCACGACTGCGGCAGCCAGATCTTCAGCGCCAACTTCGTCGGCCGCACCAAAGGCCCGGCCATGTGGTTCCGCGGCGCCGTGACCGGCCGCAAACTCGGCGACAAACCCATCGCCGACATGAATCACACGATCACCGGCAACATCCTCTTCGCCAACAAGCAGGGCATCAACGCCCCGCTGGAAAAGCAGAAGCTAGTGGCCAACAATTTAAGCGAAGGCATCGAGGCCCAGTTCAACCGCAAGGACCTCACGCTGACCTGGTACAAGAGAGACGCTTGAGACCTCATTACGAAAATCAGTCGTCGAAGCTGCGCATATCCCGGTGCCGTTCTTCAATGAAGTGTCGCAGGCGGCTGATCGAGGGTTCGTCGTCGCCTGGCGAGGTGAACTTTTCGCTCAGCAGTCGGATGGCTTGAGGAAGCAGATCCTTGGCGCTGGGCGGGAGAGGGTAGTCCGCGTATCGCTGCCGTCGAAAGCGGTCGTCTTCGCGATCGAGGGCGATCTCCAGCGTCGTCTGCTGATAGCGTTCAATCAGGGCACGGGCGGGGGTTTGGGCGGCGCGGCCGCAGGCCAGCAAAGCCTCGATGGCGGCCAGTCGTTCTTCTGCCGGAAGGCTGACGACCGCTTTGCCCGCCAGTGAGGCGACGACGGCGGCCGGAACGTGCGGAGCGGCCTGGCGGACGCTCTTCCAGGTCCGCATGACGACAGCGGCGGTGGTTCCGGGGGCGCCGGGGTTCTTCAGCATCGCGACCAGGGCGGGGAGGTCTTCCCGCCGACCCGGGCCAATGGCGTTGAGGGCAGCAATGACCTCGGGGGCGCCATTGGACTTCTGGGCGATGTCCAGCAGCGCCGGCATGGAAGGCGCCGCCGCCGGTCCCATCTGCGCCAGCGCCCTGGCAGCGACTGGAATCGAGTTGTCCACCTGATGATTGTCCTTTTTGAGCAGCCTGGCAACGACGGCGACAAGTTGCTTCTGGACCGCCGCCGCACGACTGCCGCTATGCTCGCAATAGCACGTTGCCAGGAATGCCGCCTCCGCATCGTCACCCGACAGCAGCTTTCCGATATGCTCCATGACCTTCTGCGTATCGTGAACATCGAGCACGCTGTACAGATCGTCACTAGGATAGTAGCCTCCTGCCAGCATCTCGATGATAACGGGAAGATACTCGGTGGTGACTATCTCCGGGCGCAGCCGAAGCGAGTCGACGCGGGAAAGCCTTTCTTTCTTGGCCAGAGCATTAATTCTGGCCGCCATCTTCACGCTGGTGGGCAGGATACTTGACAGCAGAAGCGACCCCACTTTTTTATCGTCGGGGGTGCGGTATTCTGCGGCGGCAGCCAAGGCGTCGATGATGCTGTCGTCCGGGGGCCAAACTGCCGCAAGATACTGGAGAGATTCGGCCGCCATACGTTCGTCTTGGTTCTTCGACGCGGCGATAAGGTAATCCACGCCTTCCTTTCGCGTGGCGGCGTTGTCGGCCAACTCACGGGCGGCAGCGAAGCTTTCTCTATTCAACTCTTTCATCTTATCCCGCAGTTGGGCGATTCCCGCCGGTATCAGCGGAGGTTCAGGTTTGCAGCCGATTTTCCGCGTCAAGAGCGCCGTCTTGCACAATTCCCGGAACGCTTGACGGCAGGATGGGGAGGAGCCATAGGCCAACTTGGAGTTGACGAGCGAGAGCACCTCCTCAGTCGCGACTTTCATGCTGACAAGCGCATTGACGGCCTCGGCCGATGTGCCATCTTCTTCGATAACCTGTAGAACAGTTTGAGCGGCCGGGGCTCCGCCGGGCCCGAATTCCGCCAGCACTCGCATCGCCGGGTAGCGGACATTCTTATCCTTCAGCGCCTCTTGCAGCGTCTTGAGGACCTCCGGCGTCTTCGGGGCCGCTGCCAAGGCAGCCACGGCATAGCGGCGCACGTCTTCGTCGGGACTGGAGCATTGCTTAAGGATCATCGCCAGGCCCTTTGGACCGCTGGAGGCCAGCGCCTGTGCGCAGTCGCGGGACATTTCGACGCAGAAATAATTTTCGATTCCAGTTTCGGGAGTGTTCTTGTACAAGACGATCTTCAGCAGCGCCTCGTCGGCGGCGCCTTGCCCCTGCGGACCGAGGCATTCGAGTGTCTTGGCGGCAGCTCTGCACAGCTTGGGCTTGGTGGGCGAGAGGCACTTGATCAGCGCCGGAACCGCCGCCGGACCGATCAGGCTACGGACGCCGTAGTACGTTCGCTCTTCCTCCTGCTCGTTGGCGCCAAGCAGGCCCGAGACTGCCGCATAGCTGGCCAGATCTGTCTCCGCCAGCAGGACCATGGCGTCGCGGGACAGGCCAGCTTCGCGGATGACCCGCCCATGGCGTTGCGATCCTTCATCGATGATCGCAGCGGAGATTTCCTCCTGGCTCACCCCCATCGCCCGCAAGGCCTGAACGGCCGGAATACCGATCGTTATGATGCGCTTTTTGATCTGCGGGACGGTTCGCTTTGCCGCCGGTCCCAGCCGCCCCAGCGATTCGGCAGCGACCATCGCCTCGCCGACGTTCTTGCCGGCCACGGCCTTCTCCAGCGCCTCGATCACCTCCGGGGTGGCCTGCCCCAGGCGCCCCAGCGCGTACAGCGCCAGCAGACGCACCTTGAACTCATCGTCGCCCAGGCGGCGCACCACAGCGCCGACGGACGAACCGGCCGCCGGACCGATGCACGCCAAAGCCGCCAGCGCCCTCAGCCGCGTCTGGGCGTCCTGCTCTTCGCTGGCCCAGACAATATTCGCCGCCCCCGCGGCGCCGCCGGCGCCCAGGCTCGCCAAGGCCTCCAGCGCATACGCTCGCGCCGGAGGCAGATCCTTGACGGCCTTGGCCAACGCCGGCGCCGCCGACGCCTCCGGCGTGCCGATGGCCATGAGCACGGCCAGGATCTGCTCGCCCAGGACGGGGCGGCGTCGGAAGTCGTCGCCGGAAGGTTGATACGCTTTAGGGTTCGCGGCGTAGTCCTTCTGGAAGAGCTCCAGCAGCTGCCCCACAAGCGGGCGGGCGGCCGGACCCATGGCCTGGGCCACCTCGAGCAAGGCGCCGCGACCGTCGTCGCCGCCCGAGGCCAGAGCTTTGCCCAGCGGGCCGGCGGCATATTCCCCCAGGGCGACCAGGCACTTCTGCGCCTGGCGTCCGCGGACGGCTTCATCGACGGCCATCACCGCCAGGTACTTTTGAGCGGCCTTTTCGCCGGCGTCACGGGCGCCAACGGCTCGCAGCGCCGCCGCGGCCCGTTGAGCCACGCGCTCGTCGCTGTCGTTGGTCAAGGCGGCGATATCGTCGACCGCCGCCGCGGCGGCAGGTCCGATCCTCATCAGCGACTCCAGGGCATTGAGTCGCTGGGTGGGTTGGCCTTTGAGATGCGCCCGCAGCGGTTCCATGGCCGCGGCGCCCTGGCGCGCCAGGCAGGGCGCCGCGGCAGCGGCAACGGCCTCTCGCGGATCGCCCATCGCCGCGCCCAGCGCGCCCGCACCGCCGGGCCCGGCGTGGCCCAGGGCCCAGACGGCCAGCACGGCGTTCTTTTCATCCGGCGCCCGCAGCAGCGTCTCGAGGGATTTGATCGCCCCGATCTGCGCCAAGGCCTTGATGGCCTGGATGCGAACGCCGTAGTCGTCGGTTCCGGCGGCGAGATATGCCAGCGGGGCGGCGGCGGCAGCGGCGGCAGGACCCATCTGCCCCAGTGCCCAGGCGGCGTTGCCGCGAACGTAGAACTGCTTGTCCTTCAAGGCCTCGACCAAGGGTCCCACAGCCGCGGCGGCCTCGCCCGGGGCGGCGCCGAGGGCGAAGGCGGCTTCCATCCGTGCGGCGTCGTCTCCGTCTTTGAGTGCTCGCATCAGTGCGGCGACGTCGGCGGCGCCCGCTGTGGCGCTGCAGATTGCGATGACGGCGGGTATCAGGCACATGCGGCAATAGGTTCTCGACATTGGCGTATCCCCTGGCAAAAGAGTTCCTGATCGCGGGCCGGTCTTACGGCGCCGCGTTGTTCTTGCGGATCGCGTCGGCGGCAGCGCGGCGAACCGCTTCGTTTCGGTCGGCCAAAGCCCGCTGCAAGGCTTTTCGGATATCCTCCGACGCCGGGCGAATATTGCCCAGCGCACCAATGGCCCCTTCGCGCGTGCCGGGGTCTTTGGAGTCACGGGCCAGTGCCAGAAGCGATTCAGCCGCCACGGCTGCCGATGGGCCCATCCCCGCCAGGGCGTGGGCGGCGTAGAATTGCGCCTCGCCCGACCCTTGGCGCAGGCACTGTTCCAACAGGTACACCATGCGCGGGGGCATGGGACCAAGATTAGCCACGAGTTCCGCTCGGCGCCGGGGCGGCTGGACCTGGCGCAGCGCCGCGCGGGCGGCGGCGGCCACGTCCGGCCAGCGGTCCCGCGTGGCGGCCTGAAGGGCCGGCACGGCTTTGGCGGCCGCTTCGCCCATGGCGCCGAGGATATTGGCGGCGACTTGACGCTTGCGGCCGTTGGGATCCTTCAGCAGCTTTTCCAGCGCCGGGATGACCGCCTCGCCCATCGTCACCACCCGCTCGATGCGTTCTTCGCTGTCGCGGCCCATGGGAAAGTCGGACTGGAACTGCTGGACCAATTCGGCGACGAGTTCATCGGGCGCCCCGCCGATGCTCTTGAGCGCCTCCTTGGCCAACTGGCGCACATCATCGGAACGCTTGGGCTCGGTGAGCATCTTCTGAAGTGCCGGGATAGCTTCGGCCGCTTGGGGACCGCTGTACTTCAGCGCCCACAGGACGGCTTCGGTGCAGTCGGGCTTATCCAGATGCTTCAGCAGTTCGGGCACGGCCGCTGGTCCGCTCTTGCCAAGGATCACAAAGAAGTGCGTCGGGTGGAGCTTGCCGCTACGGTAAGCGGCCGCGAGTTGATCGATGCCCGGCTTGGCGGCTGCACCCATCGCCGCCATCGCTTGGGCCACTTTTTCGTCGATGTGTTCGTCGCTGCCGGCGGTGGCGGCGATCGCTACGGCCGCCTTGGGTTCCCGCGTGCCGGAGGTGGCCAGGGCGTCGACAATGGTATCGGGCATGTAGTAGATGGCGCTTTCTCTCGCGGCTAGGATCGCATCCAGCGCCCGCGGCGAGAAGGGTCGAATGCGCCCGAGCGTTTTGATGGCCTGAAGATACGTGTTATCATTTTTGGCATCGGCGGCTACGGCCAGCGTCGCATTGAGGGCGGCGGAGCCCATGCTCGCCACGACAGCGGAAAGGTCATCGCCGTGGTAATCAGGGCCGCTGCGGTTCAGGATCATCGCGACGAGGTCCTTGTCGATGGGGCCGATTTGCAGCATAGACCGGGCCAGAACTTCAGACCTCCAGTCAGAGTCTCCTGAGAGAAAGATCGCCTGAAGCTGGACCATCGCTGTCCGCCCCGCCGGTCCCAGCTTGCCCAGAGAGATCACCGCCCGGGTCCTCGTGTTGGAGTCGCCTCGGTCAGCGGACAAGGCTCGGCGCAGCAGCGGTACCAGCGGTTCGCCCTGGCGCCCCACGCCCCCCAGCGACTCGACCAGCATCATCCGCGGGTGGTCTTTGAGCTGGTCGTATGTGCTTTCGATGGCTGCCACGCCCGCGGCGCCGTAGGCGACCAGGATCCTTGCCGCGGCCGAGCGTATTTCGTCGTAGGTACCCTCCCGGTAGTCTTGCGGATTGTCGCGATGCAGCACCGACGCCAGGGCGGTAAAAGTCTGCGGCTTGGCCGCGGCCGGACCCAACGCCTTGACCGCATCGATGGCGTAGCGCAGCGCATTGCCTTTGCCGTGCTGAAGGATCACGCACAAGCCGTTCAGATCTTTGGCGGTGCAGGGCCCGCGCTGCTTGAGGCGCCGGCGCGCGGCGTTGGCGGCGGGCTTGGCCCCGTCCAGCATCAGGACCAGTTCCTGCAATGGAAGCTGGGCCTGCTCGCCGGTTCGCGTCAAAGATTCCAGCGCCTTGAGAGCGTCGCCTCCTTCGACCCCCGGTTTGCTCAGGCGAGCGCGCAGCACCTCAAGAGCCTCCGGCGAACGAAGCTCCAGCAACGCCGCGGTCGCGGCGGCGACGACCGTCCTGTTCTCATCGTTCAGGACCGCTCCCAGAGCCGCGGGAACCGCCTTGCCCGAGGCGCCGGTGGCGCCCAACGCCGCGATCGCTCGCCAGCGGACCACCAGCGTCTTGCTGCCAAGACGTTTGAGCAGTTCGTCGACGGCCGCCGGTCCGGCGGAACCGGCCAGCAGGGCGTACGCGTCGCGGGTGAGGAGCTGCCCTTGAACGTATCTCTGGGGCAACGGCAGATCGAAGCACGCCAAGGCCGCATCGAGCGACGCCACGGCTGCGGGGCGCCCCATATCCGCCAGCGCGGCGGCGGCGGCAAGACGGATCTCCGGCGGCTGAGCGGCATCGGAAAGCAGCGCCCGCAGGTCGCCGGCGGTAGCGGCGGCGCCGGGTCCCATCAGCCTCAGCGCGTCGGCGCCGATCTGCCGGGCGGCACGGTTGTTGCTTTTAAGAAGCGACCGCGCCTCGTCGAGGGCGCCACTGCCCTGCCGCCCCAGCGCCCGGCTCAATGGCTCAGAGGGTTCGGCGGCCCCTTGCGCCACGCCAGCCAGCGCCCGCGCCGCCTGCGGATCATAGAGGCCGATATTCGCGATCGCTTCAATGGCCGAATCGCGATGGTTCTCGTTCTTGAGGCTCTCGACCAGCGCCGGCAGGGCTGGAGCGGCCGCCGCGTCCAGGCGGCCCAGGGTCAGCGCCGCGTATTCAGATACGCCGGAATCGCGGTCCCGCAGCGCCGTTCCCAAGGCCAGAACATATGTGGCCGGCACAGGCTTGGCCCAGTTCAGCGTCGAGGCGGCCTCGCGGCGAACCCTGCTGTCGGGATCCTTCAAGGCCTGAACCAGAACCTCCGCCGCCTCAGGCCCCAAGTCCGCCAGGCGTGAAAACCAATGAGCGGCCAGACGCCGACGCTCGGTCGGCACAGAGGGAGAAAGATAATGCTTCGCCACGGCCACAAACGCCCCCGCCGCTTCGGCAAAGGAAGGCTGCCCGTTTGATTCGGCCATAACATCGAACAGCTCCCCGTCTTTCAACCCTTTGATGAACGCCTCGGCGCCCCCGTCGAAGCTTGAACCGGTCTGGGCGAACGTCATCAGAGCCTGCAACTTGACCTGAGCCTGGCTGCTGCTGGCCATCTCCGTCAACCGCGGCGTGATCTGCGGGGCGAACTGCCACGCGCACAAGGCCCGCACGCAACCGGGACGGAAACAGAATGTTTCCTCCGCCGCATCGAGCAGCAGCGGGATGGCCACCCCAGACCCCTTGGGGCCAATCCGCGCCAGCGTCGCGCCGGCGGCGTCCTTGAGGTCCTCTTCATTGATGCCCCATGACGCAGCCAGGATGGTGGGCACCGCCGGCGCGGCCTTGTCGCCCAGACGCCCCAGGATCCTCATCGCCAGAACATAGCACTCGCGCTGCAGTTGCACCGGCTGATATGAAGTCTGCAGCACCGCTTCCATCGGCTCCAGCAGCGACTCATCGGCGGCGCCGGTTTCATCTATCGCCCGCAGGATGTCGCTATGGCGAGGCCCCTCGGGCAGCTCCAGTGCTTCAACGAGCGGACCGACCCCCGCCTCGCCCATTCGCGCCAGGCCGCGAATGGCCTTAAAGGTGATGATCGGCGCGTCGTCCCGTAAGGCGTGCGCCAGCGCCGCCGCCACGTCAGGGCCGGGCTTCATGGCCGCCAGAGCCTCTACTGCGCGCTGGCGATCCGCCACATAAGGCGAATCCAGGCACAAGCGATACAACTGCAGCGCCTCCCGGTCAGAGCCGGGCGACGGGCGGCTCGCCTGCGCCCGCGCCGAGATGCTGATGCATGCTATTGCCAGCACGATGATCAGAACGTGTCGATTCATGGTCGGCCCCTGAATACCTGTTCGGCCACAACGGCTTTGACATATGCGTCTTTCACAAATGGACCCCAAACGAACGACGGAATTGTACGTCCGCCCGCGGCGGGCGGCAATAGGACTCACTTTGGAATTTCGCGCCGGGGCGGGTTCTGTTATGCTGGAAGGTTCGCTGCCGCATGCGACGAAGGACGTTTGGATGACCGCCCGCGCCATCATCATGGGTTTGATCGGAGCCCTTTTTATCGGGACCATTGGGTACTTCAACGACCAGGTCCCGCGGGTGAACTATTTCGTCGGCAACCACTTCCCCATCATCGTCTTCTTCCCCCTGGTGCTGGTGGCGCTGCTCAATCCGCTGCTGCGGCGGTTCAAAGTCACAGCCGCCGAAATGGCCGTGGCGGCGGCGCTGATGCTGGTGGCGTGCAACATCCCCGGCTCAGGCATGCTGCGGTTCTGGTCTCGCAACGTCGCCATGCCCGTCCACGCCTACCGCTCGCAGCCGGACTGGCAGAAGGGCCATGTGCTCGACCGCGTGCATCCGGCGATGCTCACCAACGGCGGCGTCTATGACGACGCGGTCAACCAGAAGCTGCTGACCGGCGGGAGCTCGGTGCCTTGGGCGGCATGGGAAAAACCCATCAGCGTCTGGGGGCCGATCATCGCCCTGGTCGCCATCGCGTCGATCTGCATGGCCCTGGTGGTGCATCGAACGTGGTCCCGGCACGATCGCCTGCCCTATCCGATCGCGCAACTGGCCGAGTCGATGATCGAGGCCGGCCGCGGCGGCAGCGGGTCCATCTTCTCCAGCAAGCTCTTCTGGCTCGGCGCCTGCATCGTGCTGGGCATCCACCTGGTTAACGGCGCCAATCTCTGGGCCGACAACCGGCTGATCAACATCCCCTTGAGCCTCAACATCAACGACATCTTCACGCTCTTCAGCGAAAAAGGCGTGGTCTGGGGATACTGGGCGGTCGGGTGGCCGTACGGGCAACTGGTCATCTGGCCCACCGCGCTGGCCTTTGCGTGCTTTGTGGCCAGCGACGTCAGTTTCGCCCTGGGCATCTCGCCGCTGGCGCTGACGGCCGTGACGACAGTGCTGTTCGGGATGGGCCTGCCCACCAGCGCCAGCACGATGGATGGCGGGATCTTTCCCTGGGCTCACGCGGGCAGTTTTTTCGCCATTGCCCTGGTGCTGGTGTACCTGGGGCGCCGCAACTACTGGCACATCGCCCGCCAGGCGATCACATTCATGCCCAGCCGCGAGTCGCGCCCATACGAGGCGTGGGCCTTTCGCGGCCTGGTCGTGGCGGTCGCGGCGCTGGTGCTGCTGCTGTCACACCTGGGGCTGAGTTGGCCATTCGCCATTCTCGTCATCGTCATGATCCTGACAGCTTTCCTGGTGATGGCCAGGATCAACGCCGAGTCCGGTCTGATCCTGATGGAAACGTGGTGGCAGCCGATCTCGGTGCTGATGGGGCTCTTCGGCATTAAGGCGCTGGGCCTGGGCAACTACGCCATCATCGCCATGCTGGGCCTGCAGTTCACCATCAACGCCCGCGAGTGCCTGATGCCCCTGGCTGTCAACGCCGTTCGCATCTGCGACATGCACCGCGTCTCGCCCGGGCGCGTGGGCCTGGGCGGGTCGGCGGCCTTCGTGCTCGTGCTGGCGGCGGCGATCCCCTTCAGCCTGTTCGTGGACTACAAGTACGGTCTGCAAAAGGGCGAGTCGTTCCCCGTCCGCAGCGCCCCTCAGCGCAACTTCAGCAACGTCGCCCTCAATTACAATCGCATGTCTTCCGAAGATCGCCTCGCCAGCGATTCGTTCTCTCCCCTGCAGCGAATCTCCGAGATGACGCCCAACAGGAACTGCCTGGCGGCGATGGCGGCGGGAATGGTCGTCGTGCTCGTCATCTCCGCCCTTCGCATGCGGTTCACGTGGTGGCCGCTGCACCCGATTCTGTTCCTCTTCTGGGGCACCTGGGCGATGGGGGCCTTCGCCTTCTCGTTCCTGGTCGGATGGACCCTGAAATTGGCTGCCTCGCGCTTCGGTGTCCGCCACGCGACTCTCAAAACATTCATGATCGGCGTGATCGCCGGCGACCTGACCGGCGGGGCCCTCTGGATGATCGTCGGGGCGATCTACTGGGCCATCACCGGCGAAGCCCCGAAACGCTATCTCGTCTTCCCCGGCGGATGAAAACACCGGATGATTGGATGATTGGATGGTTGGATGGTTGGATGGTTGGGTACATGACCAGAGTCTTGTTTTTTCATCCATCCACCCATCCATTCATCCACGCATCCGTTTCACTCCTGTCTCGTAACAAGGCGCCTTTGGCCGGGTTAAAGTCTGCCAGAAAGGGCTTGCCATGAACTATCGCTCAATCGCGCGTACTGCCGCTGGTCTGTTTATCCTTCTTGCCGCCGCACCGGTTTGGGCCGGCGTGAACTTCGCCGGCGTCTTCGGCGACAACATGGTGCTTCAGTGCGACCTGCCGGTGAACGTCTGGGGCGGCGGGGCCGCCGCCGGCGAAAAGGTCACCGTCACCTTCGCCGAGCAGTCTAAGACCGCTGAGGCGGACAAGGACGGCAACTGGAAGGTCACGCTCGACAAGCTCGCCGCCAGCGACAAGGGCGCCGAGCTCAAAGCGATCAGCGGAGACGGCGCCGCCGTCGTCAAGGACGTGCTGGTGGGCGAGGTGTGGGTCGGCTCGGGGCAGTCGAACATGTACCTCGAGATGAAGAGCATCTGGAGCAAAGACCGCTGGACCAAGTTCATCGGCGAGACGGACTTCCCGAACATTCGCCTGAACAACATCCGCCCGAACAAGGGGCGCGGGTGGCAGCCGTGCAATCGCGGCAGCGTGGCAACGTTCTCCGGATGCGGGTTCTACTTCGCCCGCAATCTGCACCAGGAACTCAAGGTGCCCGTCGGCATCGTCGTCGCTTCGGTGGGCGGAGCCTTCATCGAAGAGTGGATGCCCGACGGAAAGCACTACGGCATGATCCAGCCGCTGACCGGCATGACCATCCGCGGCGTGATCTGGTACCAGGGCGAGGCCAACGCCATCGAACGCAAAGACGGCATGAAGTACCTCGACAAGCACCAGAAACTCATCGAGGCGTGGCGCAAGGCTTGGGGCCGCCCGGATCTGCCTTTCCACTTCGTGCAGATCGTCCCCTGCTCGGTGAAGCTGTACCGCGCGGAGGAACTAGCCAAGCTCTGGCAAGCCCAGCGCGTGACGCTGGCCAAGGTCCCCAACACCGGGATGGCTATCTGCACCGACCTGTGCTCCGACGGCATGGCCAACATCCACCCGCGAAACAAGTGGGACGTCGGCAGGCGTCTGGCCTTGTCCGCCCTGCACCAGGCGTATGGTAAAAAGGACCTCGTCTACAGCGGCCCGCTGTACAAGAGCATGGAGATCAAGGGCAGCGAGGCCGTCGTGAGCTTCGACCTGTGCAACTCGGCCAGCCTGGCGATCCGCCCCAAGAGCGGCGAAGAGCTGAGTTGGTTCGAGATCGCCGGCGCTGACGGCAAGTTCGTCAAGGCCGTCGCGAAGATCAGCCCCGACGGCAAGAGCGTGATCGTCTCAGCCCCCGA
This sequence comes from Planctomycetaceae bacterium, assembly GCA_039680605.1. NCBI lineage: Bacteria > Pseudomonadati > Planctomycetota > Planctomycetia > Planctomycetales > Planctomycetaceae > Planctomycetaceae bacterium. The sequence continues at coordinate 19,258 of JBDKTA010000027.1, forward strand.
GGTCAAGGAACCGGCCAATGTCCGCTTCGGCTGGGATAACGCTGCCGTGCCGAATCTGACCAACAAAGAAGGGCTGCCCGCATCGCCATTCTCGACCGAGAAAGAATACAACCCGTAGCAGCCGGTATAAACCAAAACCGACGACGAGGACGAGGACGACGAGGAGGACGAAGTGAGCTCTCCCAGCCGTACTCGTCCTCGTCCTCGTCCTCGTCGTCGGTTGTTCGTTTTTCATAAATACGAGCTATTGACACTCGCGGGCAGCGGGGTGTTAATACCCCCTTCACGCTGGCAGGCCAATGATGCAGAAAATGACAAGCAAGGAGCGGATCGTTGCCGCTCTGGAGGGGCAGCCCACCGACCGCACTCCCTGGTCGCCGTTCCTGGCGTACGTGTGGGAACATTTCCCCAAGGAAATCCAGGAACTGGGTCAGCCCGAGTTCCTGCGCCGCGTCGGGGCCGACCCCATGTGGCGCGGCGCCGGCGGGCCGGTCCAGGGCAGCGGGCCCAGCGAGATCGAGTACCGCTCGTTCGAGGAGAACGGCGTCAACATCACCGTCATCGAGACCCCGGTCGGCTCGGTGCGAAGCGGCTACAAGCCCAGCCCGCAGGGCAACACGTCGTTCCTCGTCGAGCACGCGCTGAAGAAGGAAGAAGACTTCAAGGTCTGGCTCTGGATCGAAGAGCGTCAGAAGTACGTCTATAACGACCAGTACGTCAAAGACCACCTTGCCGGCGCCGGGGGCGAGGGGCTCACCATCGGCATGCTCATCCCCCGCTGCAAGAGCGCGTACCAGAGCATGGTCGAGCACCTGGTCGGCACCGAAGAACTCGTCTACGCCGGCGTGGACTACCCGCAAACCGTCAAGACCCTGTGGCAGCAGATGGTCGCCAACGACCTTGAGGCCGTTCGCCTCGCCTGCCAATGCGAGGACCTGACGTACTTCCTGACCTGGGAAGACAGCGGCACGCAGAATTATTCGCCCACGCAGTACGACCAGTTCATCGGCAGCGAGATCGGACAGTGGTGCGACATCATGGCCGCGGCGGGCAAGAAGTACGTCCAGCACGCCTGCGGGAACGTCAAGGCGCTGATCAAGCGGATGGTGGCCCACGGCACAAGCGTGATCGAAAGCATCTCGCCGCCGCCGACGGGCGACATCTCCATCGCCGACGCCCGCCGGGCAATGGGCAACCGCATGGGCATCATCGGCGGCATCGAGCCGACGATGTTCCTCAACCTGAGCATCGAGCAGCTCGAACCCTACGTGCGCGGCGTGATCGCCGACGCGGCCGGCGGGCCTTTTGTGCTGGCTAACTCCGACTCCTGCCCGCCCGGCGTGACCATGGAAAAGTTCAAGCTCGTCGGCGACATCGTTCGAAACCCCTGAGCCGCTGGAAATCACAATGTACGACATCGCCTCACGCGAACACATCGACGCCGCACGCGACCGCCTGACCACCTGGTGGAACGGCGGCGACATCGGCCGACCCGCCCTGCTGCTGTCCTACCCGCGCGAGAAGCCCCTGCCCGAGTTCGAAAAGCCCATCGAAACCCCGCCGGGCGTCACGGCAGGAAATTACACGGTGAAGGATTACGCCTTCCGGGCGGCCGTCGGTCCGGTATGGGCGGCGGGCGGCTGCTACGCCGCCGAGGCGTTGCCGACCGTCAGCCCGGACCTGGCGCCCAACTGCCTGGCGCTGTATCTGGGGTGCAAGGGCGTCGAGGGCACCGGCACCGTCTGGTGCGAACCGACCATCGCCTCGCCCGAGACGGCGGCGTTCAAGGCTGATCTGGAGAACAACTTCTACTGGAACTTCACCATGCGCCTGACGAAGGAGTGGCTGGCGCGCGGGAAGAACCGCTGGTTCATTGGCTTTCCGGACCTGATCGAGGGCCTGGATACGCTGGCGGCTATGCGCGACACGCAGACGCTGCTGATGGACCTGATCGAGCGGCCGCAGTGGGTCAAGGGCGCGCTGTCGCAGATCACGCGCGAGTACTTCCGCTGCTACGACGCGCTGTATGAGTTGATGAAGGACGATCGCGGCGGCAGCTCGTTCTGGGCCTGGGCGCCGGGGCGGATGAGCAAGCTCCAGTGCGACTTCTCGGCGATGATCTCGGCAGACATGTTCAAGGAGTTCATGATGCCGGTGCTGGAGGAGATGACCGGCCGCCTGGATTACTGCATGTACCACTTCGATGGCCCGTGCGCCTTGCAGCACCACGGTCACCTGATGAGCCTCAAGAACCTGACGATGCTGCAGTGGACGCCCGGGACGGGCAACGTTCAGCCGGCGCAGCACGAGGCGTGGTTCGACCTGTATCATCGCACGATCGAGGCGGGCAAGAAGATCTACATTCACGGGGTGTCGCGCGACCGCGTGAACGCGTTCAAGCGCGAGTTCGGCGCGGGCTTCAAGCAGTTCATGTTCCCCTGCTGGGCGCCGTCGAAGAAGGAAGCGGAAGAATTCATCCGGGCCTGCGAAATGTAGCTCGTCCGGCGTTTGCCAACACTAATAGGAGCAGCACAACGTGGCTAAGGAAAAGGCAGTCGTCGTCGGCGCCGGCGGTATTGCGGGCGCCTGGTTTCCCCCACTCAAGGCCGAGAAGGTCAACATTGTCGGCATCGTCGACCTCGATGTCGAGCGAGCCAAGGCCCGCTTGAAAGACTACGAGCTCGATTGCCCCGTCGGCACCGATCTGGCCGACATGCTCAAGAAGACCCGCCCGGACTTCGTCGTCGACCTGACGATCCCCGAAGCCCACTGCGCGGTGACCTGCACCGCCCTCAAGGCCGGCTGCCACGTCATCGGCGAAAAGCCCATGGCCTCGAGCATGGCCGAAGCCCGCAAGATGTGCGCGACGGCCAAGGCGACGAAGAAGATGTACATGGTCAGCCAGTCCCGCCGCTGGCAGGGCAACGAAACGCGCGTCCGCAAGACGCTGCAGAAGAACCGCATTGGCACGCTGACGACCTTCAACTGCGACTTCTACATCGGCGCGCACTTCGGCGGCTTCCGCGACGCAATGGACAGCCCGCTGATCCTGGACATGGCGATCCACCAGTTCGACCTGGCCCGGTACATGACCGGCACCGATCCGGTGGCCGTGTACGCCAAGGAGTTCAACCCCAAGGGCTCGTGGTACAAGGGCGACGTCTCGGCGATGGCCATCTTTGAAATGACCAATGGCGTCATGTTCTGCTATCGCGGCTCGTGGTGCTCCGAAGGCTGCCACACGAGTTGGAACGGCGACTGGCGCTTCATCGGCGACAAGGGCACGCTGCTCTACCATCACGACCAGGTGCCCACCGGGCAGGTCATCCAGAACAAGGAAGGCTTCTTCCGCCAGCTCAAGGACATCACGGCCGACGAGGCGCCGATGAAGTTCGGCGGCATGCACGGGGCGCTGCGCGAGATGCTGGCGTTCATCCGCACCGGCAAGAAACCGCAGACTGCCTGCGACGACAATATCAAGTCGCTGGCGATGGTGCATGGCGTGATCGAGTCGTCCAAGACCGGAAAGCGCGTGAAACTGTAACCACCAGGGATGGATGGATGAATGGATGAGTGGACCAGCGCCCATCCATCCAAAACATCCATCCATCCGATTGAAGAACTAACTCCACAAAAAGGAACCGTTCCATGGCAAAAGCAAAAACTGTTAAAGCATCCGCTCCGAAACCCTGCCCCGAAGGCATCCGTATCGGCACGCTCGCCGGCGGCGGACCCAACACCGCTGCTTACATCAAGCAGATCCTGCCTTACGGGTTCGAGTCGTTTTCGATCACGTGGTTCGGCAGCCTCGGCGGGGCCGACCTGAAGAAGATCTCCTCCGACGTCAAGGAAACCCTGGCCGGCAGCGGGGCGGTCATCAGCTCGATCAGCTTTTTCGGAAACCCGCTGGACCCGACAGCCGGCAACTACAAGGACTCCGTCGCCGGCTGGAAGACGCTGGTGGACAACTGCCACCTGTTCGGCTGCGACCTGGTGACCGGTTTCGCCGGTCGCGTGATCAACAAGCCGATTTCCGATTCGATGCCCGCCTACAAGAAGTTCTTCGGCGAGCTGGCCAAGCGCGCTGCCGACAAGGGCGTGCGGATCGCCTTTGAAAACTGCGACATGGGCGGCGACTGGTGGCGCGGCGACTGGAACTGCGCCCACAACCCCACCGCCTGGGACATGATGTTCAACGAAGTGCCCGCCAAGAACATCGGCCTGCAGTGGGAACCCTGCCACCAGATGGTCAGCCTGATCGACCCGATCCCGCAGCTGCGCAAGTACGCCAAGAAGGTCTTCTGCCTGCACGGCAAGGACGGCACGGTGGACTGGAACGTGGTGCGCGAGCACGGCGTTGACGGCCCGCACCAGTTCGCCTGGCACCGGACACCGGGCTTTGGCGACACGAACTGGACCGACGTGATCACGATCCTGCGGATGAACGGCTTCGTCGGCAGCATCGACATCGAAGGCTGGCACGATCCGGTGTATCGCGGCGAGCTGGAAATGACCGGCCAGGTCCGCGGCCTGAACTACCTCAAGGCCTGCCGCGGCGGCTCATACGTGCCGAATCCGAGTTAACTGTGGAGTGCGGCAGCCAGAGCTGCCGCTTTGGAAGTTTTGAACAGGCGGCGGGATTCTTTTGCGAGAATCCCGCCGCCTTTCCTTTGACAGTAGCCTGCGACAGCCAGATCATCAATCAGGCCATCGACTCGGGGCTGGATGATTTTGAAGACGCCATCCAATTCGTCTGCGCCGTCCGATCCCGATCTGCCTACCTCGTCACGCGCAATCCCGGCCATTTCCGCAAAGCGGACATCGTCGTCGTGTCGCCTGCCGAGTTCCTGGCTGCAATCAATCCGCCAGCCGCTTGAGATCGTTCCAAACCGAAGACACCCTGATGGGCACGCACAACGGAGTTGTGCGTGGCACCCTCGCCGCGTTACAACGCGCCCGCGCGTGCCTATACTTTCTAAGAGACAGGGGCAATAACACTCAGTAACGGAGGGAACTGCCATGAAAGTTCTCATTCTGGCTGCCGATGGCGTGGAGGATCTGGAATTGTTCTACCCGCTCTACCGGTTCAAGGAACAGGGGTTCGAGGTAGATGTGGCCGGGCCCAAGGCCGGGCCGATCACCGGCAAGCATGGGTACACGATCGAGGCCGATTTGTCGTTCGACGATATTGACGCCGAGGATTATGACATGCTCTTTCTGCCCGGAGGCAAAGGGCCCGAGACCGTGCGGCTCAGCGACAAGGCCGTCAGCGTGACGCGGCAGATGTTCGAGGCCGGCAAGTGCGTGGCGGCCATCTGCCACGGGGCGCAGATTCTCGTCTCGGCCGGCGTGATCGAGGGCAAGCGCGCGACCTGCTGGGCAGGGGTGCGCGACGACATCCGCGCCGCCGGGGCGAACTACCGCGATGAAGAAGTCGTCATCGACGGCAACTTGATCACCAGCCGCCAGCCCGACGATCTGCCGGCGTTCTGCCGGGCGATCTTCGAGATGGTCGGCGCGGAAAGTACGGCCGCCGCTTCGGGGCGATGGTCATCGTCTCTCTAAGTCAGACTGGCGCCGGGAGGAGAGCATGAAGGATTTATTTGTCCGCTCGGAACACAATCCGATTCTGACGGTTCACGATCTGCCCGTCGACGCTGAAGCCGTCCTGAACCCCGGCGTCACGGAACAGGACGGGCAGGTCGTGCTCTTGCTGCGCGTGGAGAACGCCAACGGGTTTTCGAGCATCCACGTGGCGCGCAGTCTCAACGGCGTCACCGGTTGGAAGATCGAGAAAGAGCCCCTCTTGCGGTACGGGCAGCCCGAATGGCGCTATGAGAAGTGGGGCTGCGAAGACCCGCGCGTCACGTGGCTGGAAGACCAGCAAAGCTGGTTCATCACGTACACGGCGTATTCGCCGTCCGGGGCGGCTGTCGGATTGGCGCGCACGAAAGACTTTGCCAGCGTCGAACGCGTGGGGTTGATCTTCCCTCCCAATAACAAAGACGCGATGATCCTGCCGGGCAAGGTCGGCGACCGCTACGCGGCGCTGCACCGCCCCGACGCCGGCGGGGGCATCGAGAACATCTGGATCGCCTACTCGCGAAATTTGGCCGACTGGGGCGAACCGCACTGCGTGCTCGAGGAAGGGCACGGTCCGGCGTGGGACGCCAACCGCATCGGCGCCGGTCCGCCGCCGCTGCTGACCGACCAGGGATGGCTGATGCTCTACCACGGCGTGAAGATGTACGGCGGCAAGTACATCTACCGCGCGGGGGCGGCCATGCTCGACCGCGACGCCCCGCACAAGGTGCTGGCCACCTCGGGCAAATGCATCTTCAAGCCCACCGAGATCTACGAGACCTCGGGCTTGATGCCCAACGTGGTCTTCCCTACCGGCACGCTGCAGCGCGGCGACGACCTCTGGATGTACTACGGGTCCGCCGACACGTGCGTGGCCCTGGCCACGGCGCGAATCAAGGACATCGTCAACTCGCTCCAGCCGCGATAGCGCCGGGCGATCAGCTTTCCAGGTTCAGCCACGCCACGTCGGCGTCGGTGAGAGCCACGTTCAACGCCTCGTACGAAGGGACGCCTTCGGCGAGGGTGGCCGGGCCGACCATCGCCCACTGCGGGAACTTCTGGGCCAGCACGTACGCCAGGGCGATCGCCATCGGGTGGACGTTCTTCTTTTTGGCCATCTCGAAGCAGCGGGCCTGGCGCTTGAAGTTGTCTTCGCTGTACCAGCAGTGCATCATGAACGGGTCGTCGGTCTTGTCCGGAGCGGCCATGCCCGGCACGAAGAACCCGCGGGCCTGGCTCGACCAGGCCAGGTTGGGCGTCTGCGTCTTGAGGTGCCAGGCGAGGTTCGTCGGTTCGCTGGCGGCCACGCATCCCGCCCAGACGGGGTTGACCATCTGCGCCAGGGAGAAGTTGTTGCTCAGGGCGGCAAAGGGCGTCTTGCCGTTCTTGGCGGCGTAGGCGTTGGCTTCTTCGAATCGCTTAATGCTCCAGTTGCTGCCGCCGAAGGCGCGCACGAGGCCCTTGCCCTTGAGCTCGTTGAGCACGTCGACGAACTCGCCAGCCGGGATCTCCGGATTGTCGCGGTGCATCATGTAAATGTCGGCATAGGGCGTGCCGACGCGTTCGAGGCTGATCATGAACTGCTCGACCAGGGCCTTGGGATTGCAGTACGGCGTGTGGGCGCCCTTGATAATGACGACGACCTGCTCGCGGATGTTGCGGTTCTTGATCCACAGGCCCAGCAGCTTTTCGGTGTTACCGCCGCCGTAGATATGAGCCGTATCAAAAGCATTGCCGCCGCGGGCGAAGAACTCGTCGAACAGGGCTGTCGCATGGGCGATATTCTGCTGCACCATCGTGCCCATGACCAGCCGCGAGATCTTCTTGCCCACGCCGGGCAGTTCGCCGTAGGGCATCTTGTTGGGCTGGCGGGCCGCCAGCGGCAGCTTGCTGACTGTCTGGGCGTACGCCTCGACGGTTTCGCACGGATAGCTCAGGCCGATGGCGGCGCGCCACTTGTCGAGCGTGATGGCCTGGCCGAGGCTATCCGCGGGCGTCATCGCCGGCGAGGGGGCCTGACGGTTTTCGATGGCCGCGGCGGCCACATCGGCCTCGATGGCATAGATGCCCTTGGGCACGTCGATCTCGATTTGCTGCTCGCCCTTACTATAGGAGACGAGCTTGAAGGAAACCTTGCCGGCCTCGCGACCTTGGCAGAACCACGGGGAGGGGATCGTAATGACGCCGTCGCTGCCGTGGATGACGACCTGGTTGTCCTGGCTGAGCTGCACGCCGGTGACCAGGCGGGCGATGATGTCGTTGGGGAACCGCAGGTTGGCGACGGCCCACTCGTCGACACCGGTCTGGCCGAGGCGGCCCATGCCCTGGACGTCGATGGGTTCGGCGACGTCCTTGCCCAGCGCCGCTCCAGCGATCAGGCGCGCCATCGAGACGGTGTAGCAGCCGACGTCCAGAATGCCCCCGCCGCCCAGCGCCGGGTTCATCAGCCGGCTCTGCAGGTTGCCATAGCCGCACTGGAAGGCGAAGGCGGCGCTGATCATCTTGACCTGCCCGATGGCCCCGTCGCGGATCAGCTCGACGAGCTTGGCCGTCTGCGGGTTGCAGCGGTACATGAAGGCTTCCATCAGCAGCACGTCGTTGCGCCGGGCGGCTTCGATGATCGTCTGCACGTCGTACTGGTTCATCGCAAGCGGTTTCTCGCACAGGATGTGCTTACCGGCGTCAGCGGCTTTGACCGCCCACTCGGCGTGCATCGGGTGCGGCGTGGAGATATAGACCGCGTCGATCTCCGGATCGGCCAGCAGTTCTTCATAGCTGCCGTAGGCCTTGGGGATGCCCCACTGCTCGGCGAACTTCTTGGCCTTGTCGAGGGAGCGGCTGGCCGCGGCGACAGCCTTGCCGCTGTCGGTCTGCTTAAGCCCATGAGCAAAGGCCCCGGCAATACCGCCACACGCCAAAAGGCCCCAACGGACATTCTTCATGATCTATCCTTTCAGGATGGAATGCGGGTAATGGGGAGTGTTCTACCACTGCGGAGGACGATTTCCAATTTCCAATTGGCAATTTCCAATTGAAGAGCATTCGTAGGGCGATGGGCGGACTATCTGTTGTTCAATTGGAAATTGAAAATCGGAAATTGGAAATGTTTCACTCGATCCCCAGCTCGCGGATTTTTTTCCGCAGGGTGTTGCGGTGCAGGCCCAGCAGTTGAGCGGCGTCGGACTGGTTGCCCTGGCACTGATCGAGGGCGCGGCGGATGACGGCGGCCTCGACCGGTTCGATGGCGGCGCGATACAGATCGCCCGCTCGGGCGTCGAGGGATTTGACGAAGGTCTCGGGCGAGCTACATGGCGACCTGCCTGCCGGCAGGCAGGCCCGCTCTTGCGTGTCGCCATGCCACCCATCTCTCAGGGTCTGGGGCAGGTGTTCGAGCAGGATCGGTCCGGCGCCGGCAAGGGCGACGGCGTGCTCGATGGCGTTCTTGAGTTCCCGCACGTTTCCGGGCCAGGGGTAAGCCTCGAGCGCCGCGGCGGCTGCGGCGTCGAGACCTTGGGAGGCTCCGCCGTTGGCGCGGGCGGCGATGAAATGCCTCGCCAGGGGCAGGATGTCTCCCGCTCGCTGGGCGAGGGTGGGCAGTTCGATCCGCATGACCGCCAGGCGGTAGTACAAGTCGGGGCGGAAGCGTCCAGCCGCGATGGCGGCTTCGAGGTCACGATTGGTCGCGGCGATGACTCGCACGTTGAGGCTGATGGGTTTGACGGAGCCGACGCGTTCGATGGTCTGGCAGTCGAGCACGCGCAGCAGCTTGACCTGCGTTTCGGCGGGCAACTCCCCCACTTCGTCCAGGAAGAGCGTGCCGCTGTCTGCCGCTTCGAAGCGCCCCGCACGGTCGGCGTCGGCGCCGGTGAAGGCGCCTCGCACGTGGCCGAACAGCTCGCTCTCGACCAGCGGCTGGGGTAGGGCGCCGCAGTTGACAGCCACAAACGGCCCGCTGCCGCGGCGGCTGTGCGTGTGGATCGCCCGGGCGACGAGTTCCTTGCCCGTTCCGGTGGCGCCCAGGATGAGCACCGCGCCGTCGGCGGCGGCCACCAGCGCCACGCGCTTGTAGACATCCTGCATGGCCGGGGATGAACCGACCATGGCGCTGACCGGGCCGTCATGCACGACCGGCGGCTGCGGCGCGCGGCGCGAATCGAGCGCCCGCTGGGCCAGTTCGGCCGAGCGGTCCAGGTCGACCGGCTTGACGAGGTACTCGAACGCCTTGCCCCGCACCGCCCGGGTGACGGTCTCAAGCGTGCCATAGGCGGTCATCACGATCACCCGCGCGGCCGGGTCGTCTTTCAGCAGCGACTCCAGCACATCCAGCCCGCTGCCGTCGGGCAGGCGCACATCGACAAACACCACGTCGGCCGGCGCGTCGCGATACGCTGCCAGCCCTCCAGCGGCTGTCGACGCCACGCGGACGCACCACCCCCGCCGCGAGAAGAACCGCTCGAATGCAAAGCAGATCGACTCTTCGTCGTCGATGATCAGCAGCGTCTTGTCGGCGTTTTGCTGCATTCTATTTCACCGCAGAGGTCGCAGAGATCGCCGAGAGGAAGAGGAGGAGGTTGGATGATTGGATGGAAGGATGGTTGGATGGATGATTCTCCACCCATCCACCCATCCACTCATCCATTCATCCCTTCATCCCTTCATCCTCTTCATCTCTTCTCTGCGTTCTCCGCGATCTCTGCGGTGAGATCTCCCGGAAGCTCGAACCAGAACTCCGTGCCCGTTCCGGCAGGGGACGGATTATAGCCGATGCGCCCGCCGTAGCGGATGACGATCCCGCGGCAGACGTAGAGGCCCAGGCCCGCTCCGTCGCTGCGCGTCGAGACGAAGGGGTCGAAGATATCCTGCCCGGCGGCGACGACCCCCTGCCCGGTGTCGATCACGCTCAGCCGCGTCGCGCGGCCGCTTTTCGCCAGCGACAGCGTGAGCCTTCCGCCGGCGGGCATAGCGGCCATCGCGTTGAGCACGAGATTCATGATGACCTGGCGCATGTGTCCGCTGTCGGCACGCACGGCAGGGGCCAACGTGTCATAGCGGCGCGTCACCTCGATGCCCGCGTGTCCGCAGCGGCTTTGCAGCAGCTCGGCGACGGAGTCGGCCGGTTCGATCAGGCTGATCGGCGCCAGGGCAGCCAGGGCCTTGGCGTCGAGCGGTCCCTGCGCCTGGGCGGTCGCCAGGCCCATGAGTTCCTGGATGTACAGGTCCAGGCGTTCGATCTCGCGGCGGATTAGGGCAGCACTGCGGTCGTCGATGTTGTGCCGCGCCAGTTCGTCCTGCAACACCCGCACGTTCATGGCGATGCCCGAGAGTGGGTTGCGGATCTCATGCACCACCGAGGCGGCCAGCTTGCCCAGCGTCGCCAGGCGCTGCGAGCGGGCCAGGCTTTCGCGGGCCTGGCGGAGGCGCTCCAGCAGATGGTCGAAGGATTCGGCCAGTCTCACCAGTTCCGCCGGACCCTTGGCCATTCCAGAGGACATGGCGGCTGAGGAACGGCCGCCTGACAGGGGCGCCTCGTTATCGGCGGCGGCGGCCATTCGGTCCATCTGGGCGGCCAGACGACGGATCGGACGCGTCAGCGTCATCGACAAGGTCACCGCCAGCAGCGTGGCGGCGCCGATAGCCGGCAGCGTCGCCACGGCCATCCGACGCGCCGCGTCGGCCTTGGCGGCGGCAAGCTGCTCAGCGGGCACGAGCAGATACAGCCGCGCCTGTTCGGCCTTGCCGTCGGGCCTCAACCGCTCGATGCGTCCGGTGCCCAGGTGGTAGGCGTCGGCGCCGAGTGTGACGGGCCCCTGCTCGGGCGCGCCGCGGCGCAGCAAGGTCTGCAGGGCCGAGGTTTCCTGCGGGCGCAGCGACGAGCCCAGCACCGCTCCGCCGTGCCCGACGGCCACCGCGTCGGCGCCGTAGATCTGCTTGAGGTGGTTCATGAGCGTGTCGCTCAGGGGCAGGTTCATGCTCGACAGGAGCCGGCAGGTGCTGTCGGCGACATCCACCAGCAGGCGTTTCTCGATGGCGTTCTGGGCCACGACGACAGCCCCCCACCCCGCCGCCAGCGCCACCGCCAGCACCAGCAGGTTGAGCGTCACGATCATGCGCGTTCGGATAGAAATCGCCATCGGGACATTTCCAATTTCCAATTTTCAATTTCCAATTTGCCTGAACGCCCGCTTGGGCATCTTGTTGTTCAATTGCAAATTGGAAATTGGCAATTGGAAATCATTCCAATCTCAGCAGCACGCCGTCGCCGCCGATGAGCGTCAGCGTCACCAGGTTGCCGTTGACGCTGCCGGTCCGCGCCTTGTTGCCCAGGATCGTCGCCTTGCGGACCTGCGGACCCAGCGAAACGCTCGCCGTGCGCGCGGGCGGGTCGGGTTGGCCGTCCTGCACCGTGCGCTTGTCGACGACGAGCAGATACGCGGGCGTGGATTTGCCCGCGGCAAAATCCTCTTCGCCCATCAGCACGCCGGCCAGCAGATTCTCGTCCATACTTTCAACGATGCGATCTTCGGCCAGCGCCGGGCTGCCTTCGGGCGCGTCGTCGGCGCCCTTGGCGTGGAAGACGCCCACGCTGCGCGTGCCCAGGACGCGCGGACCGACCTCGGGCACGATATAGTCGTTGCAGTACGTCACGGCCGTCCGCACCGAGCCGCCGTCTTTCCAGACCGGTCGCTTGGAGGAGTAGGCGAAGTACCACAGCGCCTGCGCGCCGTAAGCGATCGAGCTGAAGGCCTGAAAGCGAATCTGCGAGGGCGAGAGGTCGCAGCGTTTGGCGCCCTTGCCGTCGGGATTGGTCCCGCCGTAGACAGCGAAGATCGGCCAGATGACCATGTCGTTGGCGTTGGCGTGGCGGCGGTCTTCTTCCAGTCGCTTGCAGAACTCCAACCGCTTTTTGCTCTCGGGCCATTCGTTGTTATAGCCGTACGGGTAATTCTGCGAACTGATGATCGGCAGGGCGTCGACGACCTTGGCCTGTCCGCCGGCGTCGGGATTGTGCGACATGAAGGGGATCTGCTCCGGGCAGTTGGTCCGCATCCAGCGGCAGACGTCGATGGTGTAGTCGTGCAGGGTGCAGTTGTCGTTGACGAGGTAGCCGACCAGGGCGGCCTTGTGGCCGTACGTTTTGTGGAACCACTGAATTTCCGGCAGGTGGGCGTAACCGCCCATGTCGAACTTGCCGGTGAACCGGCCGGAGGTTTTGTCCATCACCGGCTTGAGGGCGGTGTGGATGATGACCTTGAGCCCGGTCTTCTCAGCCAGGTCGAGGATCGCCGGGCTGTCGATGAGGGTGTTGAATCCGGCGGCTTTATATCGCAGGCAGAAGTTCTCGTCGTAGTCGCTGTGGAACGGCCACGAGCCGATGATGAATTCCTTCATCTTATATGGGGCCATGCGTTTTAGGACGGCAGGCTGCGTGGCGGGGGCGGGCGAGGTTGCCGTCTGGGCCAGGACAATCGCAGCGCCCAGCAGGACCGGGGCCATCGTCAACAAGATGCTCCACGCACTTTTCATCCGACTCTCCCGTGGCACAGGCTTTGGGGCCTGAGGTCGTTCTCTATGGGACACAGCCTGGAAAGGCTGTGCCACCAGGGCTGTGCCGCTGATTCTACCACAGAGCGTCAGGGGGTGGCGGTGGGCTGCTGCTGATTCTCGTCGTCGCCCCCTGCCGCGCCGGAGGGAACCAGATGCAGGTCGAAGAACTGGTAGATGTCCGCCAGCACGTCCGCCGAGGCGGTGACCTGGTGGCCGAGGTTGGGCGTGATCGCCTGCTTGCATTCGACGCCGGCCTTTTTCATCGCCGCGGCCATCAGCTCGACCTGGGGCCGGTGTACGTAGTCCCGCGCGCCGACGGAGAGATAGGTCGGCGGGTCGTCGGCCGTCACATAGTACAACGCGCTGTGCTGCTCCCAGACGCTGCGGTTGGTTTTGGGGTCGCCCAGGAATCCGGCGTAGAACTCGCCGGTCTTGGGGCGTTCGTTGAGCAATCCGAGGTAATCGAGGGTTCCGGCGTTGAGCAACACGGCCTGAACGCGCGAGGAGACGTCGAGGTTGGGGCCTTGTTCGAGATCCTTGATGCCGCCGGACATTGCCGCCAAAGCCGCCTGGCTGGCGGCGTGGGAGAAACCGGTCAAGCCGATGTGATCGGCGTCGAGGTGGTACTTCTGGGCCCCGGCGCGCAGGGCGCGGATGGCGGCCTTAATGATCACCGCCACGTCGGGCATGCGATCATAGCCGACATAGCGCCGCTTGCTCATGGGGTTGTCGATCCAGGCGCCGGCGTATCCGCGGGTGAGGAAGCCTTCCACGAGCAGGTCGTTATGGATCCACTGGACGTCGTTGCCGTTGCGGTTGGCGTTGTCGCTGGCAACCTGCACCACCACTGGCGCCGGGCGCAGCGGCTTGGACGGGTAGCACACGTCCATGCAGAAGCCTTTGCCCGCCTCGCCGTAGAACTGGATGTTTCGCGCCAGGCGGTAGCCGGCAGGAATGATCCGGCAGTTGGCGTCGTCGACGCGGTGCGGGGCGAACATGCCGTTGTATCCGCGCCCGCCGCGAAGGTGGCCACGCATGAATCGCAGGTCGGGTAGAATCTGCGGCGCCACGGCCTTGGGGTCTTTGGCGTAGTCGATCGTCAGGACCACGCAGCCGTCCTTGAGCAGGTCGGCGATGACGGTCTGGTCGTCGTCCTGGGCGATGCGGGGATAGTTGAGATTTTTGAGATAGATGATGCCCGGCCAGCCCTGGCGCGGGGGCTTGCCTTCGGGCACGTATAATTCCGTGGCCAGGGCTTTGCCCACGACGCTGCTGGTCCACTGACCGGTGCGCTCGCTCTTGGGTTGGGCCTGGGCGAGCGAGACTGCCGACAGTAGCGACAAAATGACTGTCATCACTCGAATCATACATACACCGCGATATTGTTCAGTAACCGAAGGACTGCCGTGACCCCCAGTGTCCACAACCGCTTTGCAACTTCGTCCATCGGCTGTATCTTTAACCACCGGCGGCGGGCACGGTTCCGTGACAGGGAAAGATAGCATGACGCTGTTGTCGGCGACAATCCTGCTGTTCCTGCTGATGGACCCGATGGGCAACCTCCCGATCTTCGTGGCGATTCTGGGCGACATACCGCCGCAGCGTCGCTGGAGCGTGCTGATCCGCGAGCTGATGATCTCGCTGCTGGTGCTGCTGACGTTTCTGCTGACCGGCGCGCACGTCCTGGCGGTGCTGCACATCAAGGAACCGGCGCTGAACATTTCCGGCGGCATCGTGCTGTTCCTGGTGGCGTTGCGGATGGTCTTCGCCCTCGAGGGCGACCTGCTGGGGCGCGTCGAGCACGAACCGTTCATCGTGCCGCTGGCGATTCCGCTAGTCGCCGGTCCGGCGACGATGACCATGCTGCTGATCCTGGCGACCCAGCACCCCAACCGCCTGGGCGAGTGGGTGCTGGCGCTGCTGTCGGCGTGGGCGGCCACCGCGGCCATCCTCGCCGCCAGCGAACCCATCCAGCGCCTGCTGGGGCGGCGCGGCCTCACGGTCGTCAAACGTCTTGCCGGAATGGTGCTGGTCGTGATCGCCACGCAAATGTTTCTTGATGGCGTACGACTTTTTCTTGTGCCAAAATAGGCTGCGGGCCCCTCGATAAGGAATAGGATTCGTACGTGAAACAACCGCTCAAGATCGCTCTGGTAGCCACGGCCGTCCTTGGCGTTGCGGCCTCGGCCCTGCTGCTGGCGCTGGACACGCTGGCGCGCCAAGGGGTCCAAAGCGGCGCCACGTACGCGCTGCAGGTTCCTGCGGCCGTCGAGTCCATGAGCATCGAACTGACCCAGGGGCGGTTGGCGCTTGACGGCATGGTGGTGTCGAACCCCGACGGATTCCGCAGCGCCCACCTGATGCGCCTGGAGCACCTGGACTCGCAGGTCGAGCCGGCCAGCATTTTCTCCGGCACAATGGTGCTGACGGAGTTCCGGATCAAGGGGCTGGAGATCAACATCGAGCAGTCCAGTGGCGGCCTCAACACCGACCGCGTGCTGGCGAGCCTGTCTCGCCTGGGGCGGCAAGGCCAGCAGGGCCGGAAGATCCGCCTCGACCGCGTCGTGCTCGAGGGCGTCCGGGCGAACTACTACCCTCTGGGGGCACAGCGTCCGCGCGTGATCGACGTGCCCCCGATCGAACTCAATGACGTCGCCGCCGGCAGCGGTCAGCCCGTCAGCGTGATCGTCGCGCGGATCCTGCCTGCCGTTATCGCCGCGGTGTTGAAGCAGGAACAGGCCCGGCTGGTGCCGGCATGGCTGCAGTCGTATGGCGGCAAGACCGGCAAGCAGTGACCGCCGACATCTGAAGTGGGAATTCGCACAGGCTATAGTGGCACAGACACGAGGAGGTCTGTCATGGCAGAACATTCTACCAACCCCGGCGCTCACACCAACCCCTCTGACGCCCCGCGCCGCCGGAGGTGGCCGTGGATCGTGGCGGCCGTCGCGGTGCTGCTGGCGGCGCTGGTGTTTGCAGCCCCTTATCTGATCTCGACCCGCGCCGGGACGGACCTGGTCCTGCGGGCGGTCAATGATCGCATCGATCAGTCCGTCGCCGCCGACGACGTGTCGCTGACATGGCTGGGTCCGTGCCAGGCCAGCGACGTTCGCGTGGTCGACGAGCAGGGCAGGGACGTGGCTTTGGTCAAGAACGTGCAGTTGCAGAAGGGGCTGCTGGGGCTGATCTTCAGCCCGTACCGCTTCGAGAAGGCGACCCTCACCGAGCCCCGCGTGACGGTTTATGTGGATCAACCGCGGGAGGAGGAGCCTTCCGGCAAGCTGCCGGACCTGGCGGGGCAGGTGGTCGTGATTGACGGGCAACTGATGTTGCGCCGCCTCGACGGGCGGGCGATCGACGTGCAGCAGATCAACGCCGACTTGACGCTGAACACGCTGGACCGGATCAACGGGCGATTCCGCGGCAGTTTGGCCTCCGGCGGCGCCGTCGGCGGAACCGTGGACCTCGATAACGTGCAGGAGGGCTTCGAAAAGGGGCTCGACCGGATCACGGGAAACTTCCAGGTCGCGACCGATCAGGGCGTGAACCTCGCCCCGCTGGTCCACTTCGCCGACGCCTCGCTGCCCTTTCAGGGAACGGCCAGCCTGCGGGCCTCGGCCGTCATGGAGCAACGAAAGATCAATGCCACGGTTCTGGCCGAAGGCAAGGCCCTGACGTCGGCGCGGCCGCAACACGGTCCCGCGCGCCCGATGGACGTCCGCATTGAGGGCAAGGCCACCAGCGAGAACGGGCTGGCCCATGGCAACCTGGCGTTGACCAGCGGGGCGGGCACGTTCCAGGCGCAGCTTGCATATCCGCTTAACGCCCCGCTGCCGCAGCTTTCCGGCGGCGACATCCTGTCGGCGATCTGGGGCGGGCGGCAACTCAACCTCCCTGAGCTGACGCTCAAGGCGGCGGGGACGTTTGACGTGGCGGCCCTGGCGCGCTCCGTGCCGGCGTTGCTGAACATTCAGGGCGGCGCGAAGATCACCGGCGGTTCGCTGGCGCTGAACGACCTGTCCGTCAAGGGCGGCGCCGACGCCACCATCGCCATGCGCGCCGCCTTGACCGACTTCGCCGCCCGCGCCGAGGGCAAGACCATCACCCTGCAGCCGGTCACGCTGAACCTTGACGCGGGCCTCCAGGGCGAAAAAGGACTCCAGATCCGCCAGGGGAAGCTGGACTCCGATTTCCTCAAAGCCGCCGCCACCGGGGCCGCGACCGACATGAACCTGACCTATCGCCTCGACATAGGGCAGCTCCGCTCGCAGCTTGGCCAGGTCTTCGACCTCGGCGCCCTGCCGCAACAGGGGCTGGCCGAGGGAACCGCGGTGATGACCAAAGCCGGCGATGATCGTGTGAACCTGGAGGTGAATCTGGCGGCCCGGGATTTCCGCCGCAGCGGCGCCCCGGACGTCCTGGTCGAGCAGGCGACGGTGCAGCAGAGCGGCCACATCCTCGTCCAGCAGCGCAGGCCCGTCGAACTGATCGTCGAACGCGGGCAGTTCGCCATCGGCCAGGACCTGGCCGCCTCCGACAGCGGTCGGTACGACTTCCGCACCGGGGCCATGCACTTCGACGTGAACGTCGCGCAGTCGCGCCTGCAGGCGCTGGCGACGCTGGCCCAGGCCCTCGCGGGCGTGGATCTGCCGCAGGTGCATGGCACCCTGGCGACCAAAGCCCGCATCACGCGCGACGCCACAGGCGTCCTCGATGTGACGCTGGCGGACGGTTCGCTGCAGGGCGTGAAGGCGTTCGAGCAGGGACAACCCGCGCCGCCGGCGGGCATCGACGCCAGTTTCAGCGGGCAAATGAAACTGGCCGACAACCGCACCATCGCCACGATCAAGACCACCGGCGCGGCGGTCGCCCTCGATGTGGAGCTGGACTATCCCACGCGGTCGAAATGGCGCGTGTCGGCGCGGGAACTTCTGGCGGCGCTGCTGGAGGGACGTCCCTCGACCATGCCCGAGCTGCGGCTCGACGTCAAAGGCCGCGTCGATGGCACCGCCCTGGCCAAGGCGGCCCCCGCCCTGGCCGCCATGCCCGGCCAGACGGTCCTGCGCGGCGGCACGATGCAACTGGACACCTTCGCGCTGCGCGGCGGGGCGCTGCCGTCGCTCAAGGCCGACGCCAAGTTCGCCTCCGTCAGCCTGACCCACCAGGGACGGCCGATCGAGATCAAGAAAGGCACTGTCGACGTCGACATGAACATCGAGCGCGGCGTCGGGCTCCAGATCGGCAAGGGTCTCATCGACTCTGACGCCGGGCGGGCAAGCCTGAGCGGCTCAGCGCGGAAGCTCGATGCGGTCTTTGCGATCAACGCCGCCCATGTTCCCGTAACCTTGGCCGGCGCGAGCGGGACGGCGCTGCAGTTGACCGGCGGGACGCTCAGCGGCACCGCCACGGTCGCTCGCGACGGGCAGGTGGTGGATCTGGCTCTGGCCGCCGAGGCGACCGACCTCGCCTGGCAGGAAGATGGCAAATCGAAATCGCTCGCCAAGGCCTCGATCGAGCAGACCAGCCGGCTGGAAATGAAAGATTACGATCCGCGCAAGATCACGCTGTCGCGGGCGGTGGTGCGAATTCCCGACGAACTGGTCGTCCAGGGGCAGGGATGGTACGAGTTCCGAACCGGCGCGATGGACGCCGCGGTCGATCTACAGCAGGCGAAGATCCAGACGCTGGCGTCGTGGGCCAATTCGCTGGGGATGGATCCGGGCGCCTTGAACCGCTACTCCGGACAGTTTGCCGGAAGCGCCAAGTTATCCGCGCCCGCCAGGGGCCCGATCGTCTCCAGCGGCACGATGAATATCGCGGGCCTGGCCGTCGACAATCGCCCTGTGGGCAAGGGTCCCATCAGCCTGGATTGGAATGGGCTGGAGTACGCCCGAGCCGCCAGGCGCCTGGCGGTGGCGTCGGCGACGCTTCAAAGTTCCTTCGCCAGCGCCAAAGCCACCGACCTGAACGCCTCGCTGGGGCGGCCCTTCACGCTGCAGGGCGCCGCCGACGCCAGCGCCGACCTGGCGCCGGTGATGGACGTGGTGCGTCCCCTGGCCGCCTCGGCCCGCAAAGAGGGCGGACAGCCCGCCCCGCCGCTGCAGTTGTCCGGCCGCGCCAACTGGAAGGGCCAGTTTCAAACCGTCGGACAGACCATCTCCATCGAGGGTCGCGGCGGCGTCAGCAACTTTGTCGCCGGTCAGGCTCAGCCGGTTAATATCGACTTCGACCAGATCATCGCCATCGACCGCCAGAGCGACTCGATGAACATCCGCGCCCTGAAGATCAACTCCCAGCCGGACGTCTTCACGATGACGGCCTCGGGCACCGTTGGCAACTATACGACCGACATGAACGCCGACATCACCGGGCGGTATACCGGTTCATGGCCTTACATCATGGAACTGCTCAAGCAGTTCGCCCCGGAGGTGGAACGGGAACTGGCAGTAACGGGCCAGACGCGTGGCGATTTCTTCATTCGCGGCCCCATCAACAAGCCCGGCGCCCAGCCGGGGTGGCGCGACCTGTCGGCGCAGACCACCGTCTCCTGGCGGTCGATCAAGCTCCGCAACTTCGGCGTCACGATGGAAGAGGCGAGCATGACGCCTTCGCTCTCCGGTGGGCGCGTCGGCGTTCCCACCACGCCCGTCCCGGCGATGGACGGGCAAGTCGTGCTGGGCGGAACGGTCATGGCCGCCGGACCGGCCAACAACTACGCCCTCCAGGGACGACACCAGGTCCTCAAGTCGCTGAAGATATCGGCCGAGTTGGGAAAGGATCTTCTGGGCCGCTTCAACCCGGTCTTCGCCGAAGCGGTCGGGATCGAAGGACGCGTCTCACTGGCGATGGAAGATTTCTACTGGCCTCTGGACAAGGCGCAGATCCGCCAGGCGCGCGGGCGCGGGGCGCTGAACCTGGCCGATCTGAAGCTGCGCGTCGGCGGACCGCTGGGCAAGCTCCTGGGGCCGCTCAACAGCGCTCTGATGCCGGCGCTGACCGACAGCGTGAACTTTGAGATTCGAGACGGGCGCATTCACTACGACAACTTCAAGCTCGTTTACGCCCGCATCTACGACGTGCGGTTTAGCGGCTCAGTCGCGTTTGTCGACGACGAACAGGTCGACCTGGTCATGTCGCTGCCGATCACGCCCGACGTGCTGCAGCAGTTCAAGGTCGCCGGACCGATCAATGACATCTCCCGCGTCCTGGGTGAGCAGCGCGTCGAGATTCCCCTCAAAGGGACGCGATTGCATGTGATCCCGCGCCTCGAAGCGGTCAACATCCAGCCAATGATCGCCAAGGCCATGGAGCAGTTGATCAAGGAAGGCATCCTCAAAGGCGGACTGATTCCCAAGCTGCCCGAGGCCTCCCCGCGCAAACCCGGCGACTTCCTGCCGGACCTGCCCATCCCAGGATTGGACAAGAGCAAAAATAAGTAGGCGCGCCCGGACGTATTGGCGGCCCTTCCGATTTGCATTTGATCTTGCGTCATCGCGACAGTATCCTCGACCGAACCCATGCGGCCGGGGGATCCTGTCACAGAGCCTTCCTGCCGCGGAGTGCGGCGGTGGCGGCGCGTGCCGCGACCGCGCTGGCTTGCAGCGGCAGGGACCCGCTGCAGGCGCCTGAGCCTGTCCCTCGGGAGTTTGAGCATGTTCAGAAGCATCGTATGCGTCCTGGTTGCCCTGGCATGGATCGCCAATCCGCTCGCGGCCGAGGAGAAGAAGGCCCCCGTCAAGAAAGCGCCCGCCAAGGCCAAACTCAAGGCCGGTCTCAAGGGCGAATACGCCATCATGGCCTCGACCCTCGAATTGACCGAGGAACAGCAGACCAAGCTGGCCGAAACCGTCAAGGCGCAGCAGTTGGCTGATGTCGAAGCGGCCAAGGCCGACAAGGCCAAAGTCGCCGACGCTCAAAAGGCCATGACCGAGGCCAAGCAGAAAAAAGACGCCGCCGCCACCGAAGCAGCCAAGAAGGCCCTCGCCGAGGCCAAGGCCGCCATCAAAACCAACAAGACCGCTCTCGACGAAAAGCAGAAGGCGGAGATCCAGGCCCTGCTCACCGACGAGCAGAAGTCCCGCTGGATGGGGTTCACCATTTCCCGCACCGTCCTGCGCGAGATGGCGTGGGCGAAGGTGACGCCGGCGCAGAAGACCAAGATCGAAACCATCGCCATGGAAACCGCGCCCAAAATGCGCGGCGAAGGCAAGAGCGATCAGGAGATCGTCACCGCCGTGAAGGCCTCGGCCGTCGAACTTCTCACCGATGCCCAGAAGGGCCTGGACAAATCGAAGGATGCGCCCAAGGTCAAGGGCAAGAAGAAGGACGCCGCGGAAGAGAAGAAGCCCGCTGCCAAGGCTGAGAAAGAAGAGTAAGCAAGCGACCGCGTGATCATTCACTCGCCGCCGGGCCTCGCGCCCGGCGGTTTTTTATTTCGCGATGCACTACCGCAGTGCGTAGATGCAACAAGGGCCGGCTTTCGCCGACCCTTGATGACAATGTATCTTTGGTTGCAGGGACGTGACTATTTCTTTTTCTTCTTGGCAACCTTCTTGGTGGTCTTCTTTGCAGCCTTCTTCGTTACTTTCTTCTTGGCCATGTTACAGGCTCCTTCCCGGGGAGGCATCTGCCTCCGCTACCGCGGTAACCTCGTCTCGCGCGCCTCCACTGGCGGCTGATCGGAGGGTTCTAGACAGCAAAACAGGGCACAGATACTTGCAACTACGCTTATAAGGCGCAAAACACGCTGGGGTTGCAAGAATAAAATCGTCTGTGCCATAAATTTCCTTACCCTCACTATCGGCATGCGCGCGCCTGGGCGCTCTGCAATTCCGCAGCCGGCGGTAGAAAATGTTTCTGCTCCCGTCGGTCGATGGCGCAGCGACTTTCAGTTTCGCCGTGGTCCAAAATTTCTTACAATGCTCTTAGACGCCTTCGCGGCGGTCATGTGGTTCGGCGCGGCGCCCTCACCGGCGCCCCGGCCGGACAGCCAAAGGAGATGCGGTGGCTTACGTTTCGACAGCGCAAATGATGAAGTACGCCTTCTGTCCCCAGGACGAAGCCTGCCTGCTCGAAGAAGTCGATTCACTCGGTTGGGTCTCGCACGCGCAGGGACAGATGGCCGCCGAAGGCGCCGAGTACCTGGTCCGCGACAACGGCGCCTTCCGCCTGATCTACATGGTCCGCGGCGAACAGGAATGGTCGCTGGACAAACTCGGCGTCGTCCGGCACGGCGCGGCGGCGATGCTCGTGCTGGCCCCGTCGCAGCGGTACGTGCCCATCGACGGGCGGATGTCGGCCAACGAGTTCTTCTGGCTCGACCTGCGCATGACCTCCGGCGGCGCCCTGCCCGGCGTCCCCAAAAGCCTCGGGCACGAACTCTACAGCCGCCTGAGGCAACTGGCCAACCGCCCCGTCGTCTTGCGCAGCGCCGCGCGGGACTGCTTCGAGAAAATCGTTTCCGCCCACAGCCGCCGAAAGACGTTCTCCGAACTGGCCGCACGAGCGGCGCTGCACGATATGCTGCTGCTGATCGTCGAGACGCAGCCGACGCCGGACGGCGCCCAGACGCGCCTCTCGCCCCACGTGGCCGAGGCGCGGCGATGGATGGAAGCCAACCTCGCCGAGAACCCCAGCGTGACCGAACTGGCCGCGCACATCGGACTCAGCGCCGTCCACCTGCGAAAGAAGTTCAGCCAGGAAGTCGGCGTCAGCCCCTCGCGATACCTCGCCGAACTGCGCCTCCAGCAGGCCAAACGACTGCTGAAAGAAAAAGGCAAGTCCATCGCCGTAATCGCCTCGACCGTCGGCCTGTCCTCCGGGCAGAACTTCGCCACGTTCTTTCGCAAGTACACCGGGTTCACGCCGGCTGAATACCGAAAGCGAATCACCGAACTCGGCGACGTGGCGGGGACTTGAGAAGCAAACTCGAAATTCGAAACCCGAAGATCGAAACAAACAACAAGGGGGAAAGAAACAAAAAGCAACCGGGGAGGATTTTCAGCGGCACGTGGCAACGCGCGGGCCGAAAGCTTGGAGACGGGGGGTGCCGTGGCGCGCAGGGCCGAAGGCCCGAAGAGCCACGATCCCCTGAACTCACGGCCTCACTGCCCCCGGTCGTGGCTGTCGGGCTTCGCCCTCCCGCCACGGCACCCCATTCGCCCACCACCACGGCACGGGTGCTTGCGTTCTTCTTCCTTGCTTCTTGTTTCTTGCTTGTTGTTCTTGTTTGTTGTTTGTTTCGGATTTCGAATTTGGGATTTCGAGTTTTCTTTATCTGCCCACCCTGTAACTTTTGCCCGTAGCAGTCCGGAACGACACCAATCCCGGCGCGGCTTGGCGCACCGTGACCGGTTTGCCGTCGCAGGTGATCTTGACGGCCGCTCCCGCTCGCAGGCGACACAGGCCGCCCTGAAGCGAGCGAACCGTCGCCTGGGCGAGCTTGCCGCTCTTCCAGGCGATGTCGATCTCGAACCCGCCTCGCGCCCTCAGACCGCTCACGCTGCCGTTGGGCCAGGCCTTGGGCAAGGCCGCCAGCAGATGAATCTCACCGGCGTGGCTTTGCAGGAGCATTTCGGCCACCGCCGCCGCGGCGCCGAAATTGCCGTCGATCTGGAACGGCGGGTGCGTGTCGAAGAGATTGGGCAGCGTCTTCTCGGCCAGCAGGCGGCGGTGCAGCACGTGGGCGTGGTCGCCGTCGCACAGGCGAGCCCAGAAATTGATCTTCCACGCCAGCGACCAGCCGGTCCCGTCGTCGCCGCGGGCCTCGAGCACCTTTCGCGCCGCCGCGGCCAGCGCCGGCGTGGTCGACGGCGAAATCATCTTGCCCGGATGCAGTCCGAACAGGTGCGACGTGTGACGGTGATGCGGCTCGGCCTCGCGGTACTCGTCGACCCACTCCATGATGCGCCCGGTGGTCTTGCTGATGCGCACCGGCGCCAGGCGTTTCATCGCCTGCAGGATTTCCTTTTGCAGCGCCGCTTCGCCCTTGCCGCCCATCGCCTTGATCGCCTCCAGGCAGTTGCCGAAGAGGTCGTTGAGGATCATCAAGTCCATCGTGGCGGCGTAGGTAAAGACGGTCTGCTGCCCGTCGGGCAGGATGAAGGCGTTCTCAGGCGAGTGCGAGGGATTGGTCACCAGCCGCCCCGCCACCGGCGTGCCGGCCGGGGCCTCGACCAGCGTGTCGAGGCAGAACCGTGCGGCGCCTTTCATCAGCGGCCACGCGCGACGCGACAGGAACTGCTTGTCGCCGGTGAAGCGGTACTGCTCGTACGCGTGCTGGGCCAGCCACGCCGAACCGATGGGCCAGATGCCCCAGATGCCGTCGAAGGGCACGGCCGAGCACCACAGGTCCGTCAGATGATGCACCACCCACCCCCGCGCGCCGTAATGTACGCGAGCGGTCTTGGCGCCGGTCTTGGCCAGGTTATCCATCAGGTCGATCAGCGGAAGCTGGCACTCGATCAGGTTGCATGGGCCCGACAGCCAGTAGTTCATCTGCAGGTTGATGTTGGTGTGGAAGTCGGCGCTCCAGGGCGGCGTGAGCGAGTCGTTCCAGATTCCCTGCAGGTTCGCCGGCAGCGTGCCCGGGCGGCTGGAGGAAATCAGCAGGTAGCGGCCGTACTGAAAATGCAGCGCCGATAACTGGCTGTCGCGGGCCTTGGGATCGGCCAGGGCCTTGATGCGCTCGTCGGTGGGCAGGCGCTGGGCGTCGCTGCGCCCCAGGTCGATCTGCACGCGTCCGAACAGGCGGCGGTAGTCCTCAACGTGCGACTGGAGCAACTGGCGGAAGCTCTTGCCCGCCGCGGCTGCGAGCTGCGCCTTGCAGATCGCGTCGGGGTTGGCGGTCAGGTTCGTCGGGCTCTTGTAGTTGGTCGCGCCGGCGATCAACAGCGTGACGGCCGAGGCCTTGCGGACCACCAGCGCGTCGCCCTTGGCCGTGACCGTGCCGCCTTCGTTGACGATGCGGACATAGGCGGCATATTTGATCCCGCGCGGATGGCAGCGCCCGCGCAGCGTCAGCGCTCCGCCGCGGATGCCCGCCTTCCACCCCTGCCCCGGCCGGGACAGCGACGCGGTGAAGTTCAGCCCGGAGGGCTTATCGCACTCGATGCGGACGGCGATCACCTCGTCGGGCGCACTGGCCAGCGCCGTGCGGGTGAACCGCACGCCGCCGGCGCTGTAGCTGACGCTGGCGGTGGCGGTCTCGAGATCCAGCTCGCGCCGATACCCCTTGACCGGTCCGGGCAGCTCGAACGCCAGGTGTACGTCGGCCAGCGGTTGATAAGGCCGCACGCGCTCGGGAACGCCCATCATGTTTTCCGCGGCGATCTTGCAGGCCTGACCGGGCTGATCGTCAAAGAGCAGTTGGCGCACCTTGGGCAGGGCCCTGCGGGCGCGGGGATTGTTGCGGTCGCGATTGTAGCCGTCCCAGAGCGAGTCCTCGTTGAGCTGCAGCCGCTCGATGGCGTCGCCGCCGAAGACCATCGCGCCCAGGCGGCCGTTGCCGATGGGCAGCGCCTCGACCCACTCGCGAGCCGGCTGGCGGTACCAAAGCGTCATGTCCGATGGCTGCGACATTCGTCGTCCTTTCAATAAGAGCTCTCTTGGCGAGGCCTCACAGGGCGCGTATCATGCCATCGCCGCCGGGGCTTGTCCAGAGTGGCACAGGCTTTCCAGCCTGTGGCTCTCAGGAGCCAGGGCAGGCGGTTCACAATGGGACACAGCCTGGAAAGGCTGTGCCACCGTTACAAAGGAAAGACACATGAGCGTACGCGTCAGCGATTTCGGCAAGACATCCCAAGGCAAAACTGTTCGATTGTTTACGCTGACCAACAGCGGCGGCCTGCGGGCGCGGGTCATCACGTACGGGGCCACGCTGGTGGGCCTGGACGTGCCCGACCGCCACGGCAAGGCCGGCGACGTCACGCTGGGCTTCGACGACCTGCCCGGCTGGATGGGCAACCGCTCGTACTTCGGGGCCACCATCGGACGCTTCGGCAACCGGATCGCCCGCGGCCGATTCACGCTCGACGGCAAGATCTACACGCTGGCCGCCAACGACGGAGCCAACCATCTCCACGGCGGCACGCTGGGCTTCGACAAGGTGATCTGGGATGCCGAGCCGATCGCGGCCGCCAATGCCGTCAAGTTCATCTACTTCAGCCGCGACGGCGAAGAGGGCTACCCCGGCAACTTGGCCGTGTCGGTGACGTATACGCTGACCGACGCCAACGAGCTGCGGCTGGATTATGAAGCCGCCAGCGACGCCCCCACCGTCGTCAACCTGACGCACCACACCTACTGGAACCTCGCCGACGCGGGACGCTCGAGCATCCTCGACCACAAGCTGATGCTCTCGGCCGACTATTACCTGCCTGTCGGGGCCGACCTGATCCCCACAGGCCAGCTCGCGCCGGTGCTGGGGACGGCGATGGACTTCACCACGCCCCAGACGATCGGCTCGCGCATTGCCCTGGCCAAAGGCGGCTACGACCACAACTGGGTGCTCCGCGGCGCCGGCAGCGAGATCCGTCCCGCCGCCAGGCTGGAAGACCCCGCCAGCGGCCGCGTGATGGACGTCTTCACGACCGAGCCGGGCATGCAGTTCTACAGCGGCAATTTTTTGAATGACACGATCCGCGGCAAGAGCGGGACGATCTACGCCCGCCACCACGGCCTGTGCCTGGAGGCCCAGCACTACCCCGATTCGCCGAACCAGCCAACGTTCCCGCCGGTAGTCCTGCGCGGCGGCGAAACCTACCGCCAGACAACCATACACCACTTCAGCACGCGGTAGAATGAGGGTTCAATGACGCTGATAGAGCTCATTTTCTTTCTCTTGAATATTGGCCTTGGTGTTCTGGGGTCCATGTTCGGCGGCAAGTATTTTGGCTTGGTCGGCTACATCGGAGGCTTTATCGTCGGCGCCCTGAGCTTGTTCAGCGTCGGGACGCTTCTGGCATATCTTGAGGGCCAACTTTATAGCGGTCGTCCCGAGATCCCTCCCTGCCGGACAGAAGGAAGCTCCGATTACCGCGTTGAGCAGTTTGAAGGGCAATGGGTGCGGAAGTGTCCCCACTGCGGCAAGCAGTATCGCAAGAAAGGCCGGCGCTTCCAGGAAGTCATGCCCGGCGGCGCCATCCGCCCGTTTCTAATCTGGCGCGCGTTTCGCGGGTGGTTTCCGGAAGAGGACGCCTAAGCACCCAAGCAGCGTTCCCCGCCGGTAGTCCTGCGCCCAAGCGAAATCTGTCGCCAGACAACCATGCACTACTTCAGTGCGCGGTAGAGTCGGTCGGTCATTCAAGTGCTGAGTATTGGGCCACAGAGACACAGAAACACAGAGCAGGTTTGTTGCTTTCTATTTAGCGCCCTCTGTGACCTCTGTGTCTCTGTGGCCCAATACTGCTCATTTCACGGCTGACGGAGCACTGGACGCGTGGGGAGGGCAGGTGGGTCTTCTCGGGAAAGGTTGTCTTGCTTAATGATAAAGTATACACTGTATGTATACGAAAGAGGTAAGAACGAATGACCAAGACACTCATCAAGCACGGCAACAGTCTGGCCCTGGTGATCGATAAACCGATCCTGGAGATGCTGGATATTTCATCTGATACGGCCTTGGAGGTGACCACCAACGGCGACGTGTTGATGGTTACCCCCGTTCGCGGCAAAGCACGTCAAAACAAGCTCCGCAAAGCCATTGGCAAGATCAATCGCAGGTATGCGCCCGACCTCAAGCGGCTGGCGGAATGAGTCATGGTCGATTTCCTTCAGCTCGACGACGTGCTGTGGCTGCACTCCGATCTGGTGGATCGCTATGGCGGCGAGCATGGGGTTCGTGATATGGGGCTGCTGGAATCCGCTCTCGCTCAGCCGAGAGCGACGTACGGCGGCAAGAGGCTACACAAGAATATCTTCATGATGGCGGCCGCGTATCTGTTTCATGTCATTCGAAATCATCCATTTGTCGACGGCAATAAGCGCGCAGGCGCGGTTGCGGCGTTGCTTTTCCTTGACCTTAACGGCATCGAGGTTGTCGCCACAAAAGGAGCTTTATACGAGCTCACCATGGCGGTCACTACCGGGAAGGCGGACAAGGCCGCGATCGCAAAGTTCTTCCGCGCACATGTCGGATGAGAAGACTGCGGGCGAGATCTCTTCAGGGAGAGGTCAAGCTTTTGCTGGAGCAGGCTGCCGGAGTCGACAAGACCGAAGTAGCCCGGGTTCTGGCTAAGTGGAAGAAGGAGTTTGCCGGAAAGAAGTTTTCGCCGGGCAGCGCGGACCTGATCCGCCAGGACCGCGACCGATGACCGCCGTGGTGCTTGATGCCAGCGTCATGGCGGCGGCCTTCTTTCAGGAAGAGCATGCGCCGGCCGCTCAACGACTGCTCCAGGGGGCCGTGGAGGTGCTGCACGCGCCTGACTTGATTTATGCCGAGTTGGGCAATGTCATATGGAAGCGGTACTCACGCGGCGCTATTGCCCTGGAGAAGGCATCGGACCTGCTGGCCGACATGCGTTTGGTTCCTCTGGAGATTACTCCAAGCCGGAACCTGGTCGAATCTGCACTTGAGATAGCCCTGAAGTTGAACCACTCAGTCTATGACTGCCTTTATCTTGCCCTGGCTCTCAGCCACAACTGCGCCTTAATCACGGGCGACCAGCGTTTGATTGATCACGTCGCCCCCACCGCTTTTCGTAAGCACATCAAGTGGATTGGGAAATTGCGTTGAACGTCGTTCTCCTGATTGCGGATCGGGCCGCATCCCCCCTACCCCCGGGTCCTGCCCAGTCCCAGGATCATGTTCCCTATCAGTTACCCAGGCGCGCCTCTGCTTCATCCATGTCGAAACCGGGCAATCTGCCGGTTTCATGCTGACGGCGGATCAAGGCAAGCAGGCACCGGGCGGATGGTCCCACGCGCACCGCTGCGTGAGCGGCTAGTGCTCTAACTTGCTCGTCCGCATCGGTCAGCGTCTCGCGCAGAACGGGCAATTTATCCTGCACGTCCGCGACGAGATCCAGCCAGACATCCAGCGCGATGAATCTGTTGGTGCCTTTGCCGGCTCTTATGTATTTCAGAAGGGCGGGGGCCAGAGGCGGCCATGAGAAGCGCCTGAAGGCATAGATGATATCGCTGATTGGATCTTCCTCATCGCCTTGATCCAGAGCATCCACCAGTGCCTGCGCCACTTCCGGACTGGGCGGGGTGTTATGCCGGATCATGTTGCACAGCGAAAGCAATGCGTTGTATCGCACGTCCGGCTGATGCAGGAACGCCAGCACCGCTTGAGCCCCGGGACCGCGCGGGGCACTGGCGTTGCCTATCGCCAGGATCAGCGGGCCGCGATGCGCGTGCCAGTGCGACTCCGTGAGCCAGTTCAGGAGATGCGGAAGTATTTCCGTTGGAGGCGGAGTGAAGTTCTCGAACGCCGCGGCCCCGCAGAGCTTGTCGGGAAACTCCGCCTGCCCGACCGTCTCAACCAGCACCTGCGGCGACTTGCAGTTGCCTATCCAGACCAGCGCACGCATTGCTGCGCGGATTACGGGCAGAGTCTGGTTCCTCCAGTCCCTCGCCAGTTCCGTCAGTGGCACCACTTCGCGGGCAGTTGTCCCCATCGCATTTGCCAGGACATCGCAGGTGGCCTGGCGGATTGCGGGATCGGGATCGCGAAGTGACGCCACAGCAGTATCTGCGGCCGGTGCAGCATCTTGGCCGAGCTCTGCCAGAGCCCTGAGCGCCGCGAGCAACTGCGGTGGTTGAGATGGCTCACAGGCCCCGGCCAGAGCCATAGCCAAACCGCCCAGCATATTGGTGGGCTTAATCCAGTCGGTACGTAGCGTATACCTGGACGAATATTCCAGCGCTTCCACCATTGCATCAAAGGATTCACACTTCTCAAGCGGCTCGGGCATCACCGCAACGAGGTTGGCCCTGGCGGCCTCGGCGGGGCAACGTTTGGCAAGCTTCGCCAGCGCTGTCTCCGTCGCATGCGGGTAGAGGAAGTCTGGAGTGCCTCGTGCCTGCATGAGTACTTCGATTGTCTCGGACGCAGCGAAATGCCCCATCTCGCCCAGAGCCTCAATGGCCCCCTCGCGCGGGCCCTGACCGCGGTCGTCAGTCGAGGCAGCCTGGAGAAGCGCATCAATCGCGGCAGGAGATCCGATAGCCGCGAGGTCGGATGGAATGTAGATCGGTTCATGGGCCAGGCTCGGACCATGGAGCATGATGTCGCACATGTCAGGCACAGCCTCCGCAGCCGCGGGACCGATTGCCCCCAGTGCCGACAGGACATGCCGCAGGTGACGCCTGACCTTGAGGAGTTGGATGAGCCGGGGAACCGCAATCCTGGCTGAAGGACCAATCTGCTCGATCACCATGACGGCGCGTTTAACAACTAACGGTTCAGAAGAGTCCAGTAGTTGGGTTGCCATGCAGGCCGCACGGGTCAGCCGCGATTCGGATTGGTCGGACATTAGCCGCGGGACCTGAATGTCCCGGATCACATTGTCTCGTTCCATTATATCGCGTGACTCGGTACCTGGCCAGACGCTTGCCACATATACTCCTCCTGGAACAGCATGTTTGCCGGCGCGGTGCGCTGCCGAACCCCGGTGTCAAAAGCTGGGGCTAAGCCCCTCTCCGGTCGGACAAAGCGAACGGGCCGGGATGCATGAACATGGTTGCATGTAACATGTTGGTCTTAATAGTGTTATGGCCTGACGCTTCTATAAGACTATGTATACAAATGACTTGCAATCAGAGGATCCATTGATTCCTTCTGCCATCGAGGCAGCGGCTTGCCGGTTCCCGCAAAGTGCTGTGAAAAGTACAACAAAGTGCAAGGAAGTGGAATTGTGGCACAGCCCGTACCACTTCGTGGGCGGTCGATCGATACCGCCGCCGATGGCGACCAACGGCCTCGTGGCCAGTCCCGCGACGGCTGTCTTTTCAGATTCCGGTCAGTCTGTCAGTTACTCGTCGGGCAGCAGGACCGGTCCGGTTTCGCCGTCGGGCTTGATGGAGGTTATCGTGAAGCGCGGGGTCTGGGCGAGCATGAAGCGCTGCTGGCTCTTGTCGGGGTTGATGTTCACGCCCATGACTCTCAGCCGCGCGTTCTTGGTATTGAGGACGGGCACCTGCCAGATGTTGGGGCCGTCGAGTTTCAGCCGCGGGATGGCCACGCTCCACGAGCGGGCGTCGTCGGGCGAGAACTGCAGCTCGGCGTAGGTATAGTCCTTGGCGCTGGAGGGCAGCCACAGCAGCTTTCGCTCCTCAGCGCCGCGGATAGTCTGCCCGCTGGTCGGCCACCCGGGGCGCTCGCCCATGGGAGAGCCCTGGGTCTGCTGCAGCAGCGCCTCGCCGGAAACGCGATTGACGTTGGGGACCATGCCCTTGCCCGGGGCCACCGGGATGTGCAGGATGTCGGTCAGTCCCACGCCGGTGTTTCCGGCCTTGTCCTTGGCCATGAGCCTGAAGCGGATGCCCCCGTCGGCGGCGACCTGCGGGGGCAGCTCGACGGTCATGCTTCCGGCCCAGGCGGGTCGGACCGGTAGCGTCAGGACCGGGGCGTTGTTGGGGAACTGCGCGTAGCAGATCGCCAGGCTGGTCGTATTGGGGTCGAGGTTCGCGTCGCGGATCTCCCATCGCAGGGTGACGTTCTGCCCCACCTTGAACGTCCGGGGGATCGTGTTCTGCTCGTCGGTGAATACCGACGGGGTCGTGCTGATCAGAATGTGCGGCGGATCACGGTCCTGCACGTAGATGCGATGGGGCATTCCCGGCGGAACGGCGCTGGTGCCCTGGTCGGGACCGACGAAGCGGACCCAGTGCTGGCCCTCGATCTCGCCCTTGAACAGAAAGTGCGACTGCTCGACGCCGAAGTAGCCCGCCTTCTCCCACGTGCGCCCGCGAGTGATCGAATACCACACCCCCACGCGCGGCACGCCGATGGGCTGATAGCCGTTGGGATGCTCGATGAAGAAGAACTCGCTGCGGGTGTAGTAGATGGGAATCCCGTTGAGCGCTTCAACGACAGGCAGATCTTCCGTCGGCCGATAGTACAGCGGGGCGTCGTACGCCCACGGCGGAAAATCGACCTCCGGCTGCCAGTTGGGGTTCTCGTCGGGCAACGTGCAGCCGCAGAGAAAGACCGTCAGCAGCACCAGCGTCGTCGATACATGAACGCGCATATCTCACCTTCGAGTGCCGCCTGAGAGCGGCTATGTTCTGCAGTGAGATATCGGTAAGAAGGCGATTAAATGTTTAGAAAGCTTAACTTAAGTATTCGGCCGCTCGGCGGAAGAAGACCGCCCCGTCGCCGATGCCCTTGTCGCGCACGTCCTGGCGGCGCGTCCATTGCGGGTGCTGCGTCGGATCGATAAATCGCTCGGGGTGGGGCATGAGACCCATGATGCGCCCCGTCGGGTCGCACAAGCCGGCGATGTCGTCCGTGCTGCCGTTGGGGTTGACCGGATACCCACCGCTCTGACCGGCCTCATCGACGTAGCGCAGGGGGATCTGGTCGCCGGACCTGAGCGCATCGAGGACCGACGCCTCGCGCGGGACGAACTTGCCCTCGCCGTGGGCGATGGGCAGGGCGATGATCTGCCCCTTAGGCAGGAAGACGCACTTGTCGCTGTCGGTCCGCATGTGGACCCAGCGGTCCTCGAAACGCCCGTTGTCGTTCCAGGCCAGCGTCGCGTCGCGGCCGGCGCCGGCGGGCTCGACCTTGCCCCAGGGCAGCAGCCCGGCCTTGATCATCACCTGGAACCCGTTGCAGATGCCCAGAGCGAGCTTGTCTGCCGCGACGAAATCGTTCAGCGGTTCGGCCAGGCGATAGAGCATCTGGTTGGCCAGGATCTTGCCGGCCGCCACGTCATCGCCATAGCTGAAACCGCCCGGGATCACCAGGAACTGATAGTCTTTCAGCGCCGCGGGGTTTTCCATCAGCCGGAACACATGCACGCGATCAACGCTGAAGCCCGCCTGCTCCAGCGCGTACGTCGTCTCGCGATCACAGTTCGTTCCGGCGGCTCGTAGTACCAGTGCTTTTACCATTTGAACGTCCCCTGCCAGGCGGCCTTGGCGTCAGTGATCGCAAGATCGACGACCGGGCCGGACGGGCCTTTAATAATGATGCGGCCGGTGTCGCTCACGCGGCCTAGGTCGCCGACGGGGCAGTCCTTCACCAGTCGCAGGAAGGCGTCGTACTTCTCCGGGGCCACTTCCACCAGGAACCGCCCGGCGTCTTCGGCGAAGAGCTTTGCCGCCGGCGAAGGCGTTGTCTGCGGCGCCGGCGGCACGGCGGCCAAATCCAGTTCCACGCCCAGCCCGCCGGAGAACGCCATCTCGGCCGCAGCGACAGCCAAGCCGCCCTCGGACAAGTCGTGGCACGCGACGACTGCGCCGGCCTCAATGGCCGCCTGCAGCGCCCGCATGACAGCCAGGTTCGTCTGCATGTCCACCTGCGGAACGTCGCTGCCGCTGGCCAGGCCCAGCGTCATCAGCAGATGGCTGCCGCCGAGGCTCTCGCCGGTGCGGCCCAGCAGAAAGAGGTAGTTGCCGGCAGCCTTGGCGTCGGCGGTGACGCAGCGGCCGACGTCGTCGATGACGCTGATGGCCGAGATCAGCAGCGTCGGCGGGATGGCAATCGTCTCGCCCTTGTCGGTCTGGAACTCATTGTTCAGCGAATCCTTGCCCGAGATGAACGGCGTGCCGTAGGTCAGCGCCGCGTCGCGGCAGGCTTTGGCGGCCATCACAAACGAGCCCATGCGGTCGGGCTTGTTGCAGTTACCCCAGCAGAAGTTATCGAGGATGGCGGTTCGGTCGAGGTTGCCGCCGACGGAGACGATGTTGCGCAGGGCCTCGTCTACCGCGTGCAGGGCGCTGGCGTAGGGGTCCAGGTCGCCCAGGCAGGGATTCATCCCACACGACAGGGCCACGCCCTTGCGGCTGGACAGCACCGGGCGGATGACGGAGGCGTCGCCGGGCCCGTCCTCGCCCACGCCCACCAGCGGCTTGACGGCGCTGCCGCCCTGCACCTCGTGGTCGTACTGGCGGATGATCCATTCCTTGCTCGCCACGTTGGGCAAGGCCAGGATGTCCTTGAGCACCTGCGTGTAGTCGGCCCGCGCCGGCGGGGCCGGGCTGGGACGGGTGACCTGCTCCCACACCGCGGGCTTCGTCGGGCGCGGGCAGCCCTCGTGCAGAAATTCCATCTCCATCTCGCCGACGCTCTGGCCGTCGTAGAACAGCCGCAGCGTGCGGTTGTCGGTCCCGAAGTGGCCGATCACCGTGGCCTCGACGTCTTCGTCGGAGAAAACCTTGAGGATCGCCGCGACGTTCTCCTGCGGCACGGCCAGCACCATACGTTCCTGGGCCTCGCTGATCCAGATCTCCGAGTAGCTCAGCCCGGCGTACTTGAGCGGCACGCGGTCGAGGTACACCTCGGCGCCCGCTTCGGCGCCCATCTCGCCGACGGCGCTGGAGAGCCCGCCGGCCCCGCAGTCGGTGATGGCCGTGAACAGCCCCGCGTCACGCGCCTGCAGAATCGTGTCGAGCATCTTCTTTTCTGTGATGGCGTTGCCGATCTGAACGGCGTGCGAGAACTCCGTCTCGTGGCTGTGCGTCAATTCGCCACTGGAGAACGTCGCGCCGTGGATGCCGTCGCGTCCCGTGCGGCCGCCGACGCACACAATCGCGTCGCCCGGCGCGGGGCGGCGCTTGTCGCCCATCGATCGCGGCATGAGCCCGACCGTGCCGCAGAACACCAGCGGGTTGCCCATGTACCGCTTGTCGAAGTACACCGCGCCGTTGACGGTCGGCACGCCCATACGGTTGCCGTAGTCGCGCACGCCGCCGACGACGCCGCGCATCACGCGACGCGGATGCAGCACGCCCTTAGGCAGTTCCGAGGCCGGCAGGTCCGGCGGGCCGAAGCAGAAAATATCCGTGTTGGCCACCGGCCGCGAGCCCAGCCCCGTGCCCATCGGGTCGCGCAACACCCCGCCGATGCCCGTGCTGGCTCCGCCGTAGGGCTCGATGGCCGAGGGGTGGTTATGCGTCTCGACCTTGAAGCACACCGCGTGCTCGTCGTCGAACTCGATCACGCCGGCATTGTCTTCGAACACACTGATGCACCAGGGCTTGTTCAGCTCCTTGGTGGCCCCGAAGATCGTGCTTTTGATCAGGTTGGGGATCTTCTCGATGGTCGCGCCGGCGGCGTCCTGGAGCTCAACGTCGCTGCGGAAGGTCTTATGCACGCAGTGCTCCGACCATGTCTGGGCGATCATCTCCAGCTCGACGTCGCTGGGCTCGCGTGCGGCCTTGCGGTAGTGGTCCTGGATGGCCTTCATCTCCGTCAGGTTCAGGAACAGGTGCCCCTCGCGCGAGAGCTTCTCCAGCGCCGCGTCGTCCAGGTTGCGGATCGGCACGGTGACGATTTCGAGCGTGTACCTATGGCCGTGAACGGCTGGGGGCGTGAAGGCCTCGAAATGCACATCCTCGATCACGGCGTTGGCCAGCAGGCTGCGGGCGATGGTCTGGCGCTGGGCCTCGGAAACCGGCCCGGCCAACTCGTACCGCCGCGCGGTGCGGACGGCTTCGATGTTGAGCCCCATGTCGGCGATGGCCTTTTCGGTGCTGGCCGCGACAGGGTCCATCACGCCGGGCTTGAGGTGCACTTCGATCAGCGCCGCGTCGCCGGCGTCGCTGGTGCCGACGTGGGCGATCTCGATCACGCGGTCGGCGAGCAGTTGGTCCGCCGCCTTCTCGACATCGTCGCGGGAAAGCTCTCCGATCAGAAAGAACAACCGGGCAAAGCGGACCGACTGCACCGAATCGATTCCAAGCTCGGCGATCTGGTGCGCGACGCCCGCGGCGTGCGGGTCTCTCACTTCTGCCCGCGAGCGAACCTCGACCCGATACACCGGCGTCGCGTCGGGCTGTGGCGCCTCCACCGGCGCCTGTACCGGCGCAGGCGCTGGCACGGGAGCAACCGGCGTCGCTTGCGGCTCGGCGTCTTTAGGCGCTGGCGCCGGAGCGACCGTCGCAGCGGGTTTGAGCTGCACCTGCGCCTGCGGCGTGCGAGTGGGCGCCTGAACATCCTTGCGTGGCGCGGCGGCGGGAGGCGCTTCCTTGCCTGCAAACAACGCTTTGATCTTCGCGATTATCCGTCCGAGCATCCCTGTGGTCCTGTCAGCAGAATGGGAAAGAGGCGATATTAGCGGCCCCGCCCCGCCCGAGCAACAGCGGATTGCACTTCATTTGTACGTCAACGGTTTCATCAGCGGCCTGTATTGTTGGGCCACAGAGACACAGAGAACACAGAGACAGATTGGCAATAGAGACAACAAGGAAGTGAAGTTGCTTCTGCTGTTTCAATAATTCCAACTCTGTGTTCTCTGTGCCTCTGTGGCCCAACATCTTGATTCGCCAGCCGCGCGACATCATTATTAAGAGACCAGCAATAGGAGACACTCGTGCCTACAAAGGTCCGCATCGACACCGACCGCCCGGCAGTCCGTTTTGACCGGATGATCTTCGGCCAGTTTCTCGAGCACTTCCACCGCCAGGTCTACGGCGGCGTCTTTGACCCGGGCAGCCCGCTGTCGGACCGGATGGGCCTGCGGCTGGACGTGATCGAGGCCCTGCGCGAGCTGCGGATCCCGATCGTCCGCTGGCCCGGCGGGTGCTTCGTCAGCGCGTATCACTGGAAGTACGGCGTGGACCCCGACCGCACGGCGGTCTTCGATAAGGCCTGGCGCGTCGAAGAGCCCAACACCTTCGGCACCGACGAGTTCGTCGCCTGGTGCCGCGCCATCGGGGCCGAGCCATACATCTGCACCAACGCCGGCACCGGCAGCGAAGAGGAGATGTCCGACTGGGTCGAGTACTGCAACGCCACGGTCGGCAAGTTCGCCGCCCAGCGCCGCGCCAACGGGCACGAGCAGCCCCACAACATCAAGTACTGGTCCATCGGCAACGAGAACTGGGGCGGGCATGAGATCGGCGCCAAAAAGGCCCCTCAGTGGGCGGCGTTGGTGGCCGAGTCGGGCAAGATGATGCTCCGCGTCGACAGCTCGATCAAGCTGCTGGCCGCAGCGCTGGCCGAGATCGACTGGACGCTGCCGCTGCTGCGAGAGGCCGGGCACCTGCTGTCGTACATCTCCATCCACAATTACTGGGACGGGCTGTGGATGAACAACGCCGTCTCCGACTACGCCACGTGCATGACTCGATCGCTGGGCCCGCAGGAGATGATCCGCAGGGCCGCCAGCATCCTCGATGTGGCGAACCTGGGAGGCAAGGTCGCCATCGCCTTCGACGAGTGGAACCTCCGCGGCTGGCACCACCCCAACCTCGGCAGCGCCGCCTTCGGCGATGTGGCCGCCCGCGACAAGAACGACCTCAACGCGACCTACACGATGGCCGACGCGGTTTTCTCGGCGTGCTTCCTCAACGCCTGCCTGCGCAACGCCCAGACTGTGAAGATGGCGTGCATGGCCCCGGTGGTCAACGCCCGCGGGCCCCTGTTCGTACACCCCAAGGGCGTCGTGCGGCGAACGACGTTCCATGTGATGAAAATGTACTCCGACCTGCTCGAGCCCAACGTGATCGACTGCTGGTCCGGCGGCGAAACGTTCGAGCACGCGGGCCAGTCCGTGCCGGCCATCGACGCCATCGCCACGGCCGACGACGCGGGCAGGACCATCGCCCTGGCGCTGGTCAACCGCTGCGCTGAAAAGAGCATCGCCTGCGACGTGCGCATCGCCGGCAAGGCCCTGAGCGGCACATTCGACGCCACCGTGCTGTCCGGCGACAGCCCCGACGCCTATAACGACATCGACGCCCCCAATCGCGTCACGCCGCAGAAGACGCGATTGGCTTTCGAAAACGGTTCGGTTGCGCTGAGCCCGCACAGTGTGACGATTGTTTCGGCAGCTTGTTGACCCCGTGAGCGATTCCTATAATATGCGTGTACATGCATGTACACGTGTACCCGGGAGAATTTTGCGGTGGCGACCAAGACCATTACTATTGATCTAGAAGCGTATAACCGGCTTAAAGCTGTCCAGCATGCCGACGAATCCTTCAGTAGCACGATCAAGAGAGTCGTGCGCGCGCCGCTGGACCTCAAGGCCTATGCCAGGAACCTGCGTCGCTCGCCCATGAGTGCCGAGGCGATTGGCGCCGTCGAAGAGCATCTGGCCCGTCGGCATGAGCCTTCTACGAGACGCCGCTGATGGCCTGCTTGGACACCAGCGTGCTCCTGGACCTTGCCGGGCGAGGTGGGGCCAGAGGCGTGCGCCAAGCCATGGCGAAGCTCCGCATGCTCGTGGCGCAGGGGGAAGGTCTGGTAACGACACGGATCAGCGTAGCAGAACTGTATGTGGGTGTTTGGCGCTCGCATGATCCCCCCCTGGAGCGAAAACGGGTGGAAGTCATCCTTGAGGGGCTCGATATTCTTGATTTTGATCAGAGGGCGGCAGACCTTTTCGGCCAGATCACGGCACACTTGCAGCAAATCGGACGTCCGATAGGTGATCTGGATGTAATGATTGCCGCCATCTCTCTCGTCAATGGGCATCTGCTTGTGACGGGCAATGCCTCCATTTTCTGCAAATCCCGCAGCTCGTCGTCGAGACCTATTGACCTATGGTATGCTGCCTTAGATGGATAAATCCGTTTCATTCGATTTTGACGGCACGCTGACGCAAATCGTCTGGAGCGAGGCTCTGGGCGTGTGGATCAACTCGCGCCGGCCCAACGAGAAGATGGTCCGCCTGCTGCGGCGCCTGGCGCAGCGCGGGTACCAGGTACACATCGTCACGCGGCGGCGGTCTGACAGCGAGGGCGCCAGCTCGCCGACCGAAGAATGCGGCGTGGGCGAGTTCCTGCACACCCACGGGCTTGGCGGGTGCGTGACGGCTGTGCATTTCTGCGGCGACCACAGCCCCGAGGGCGACAAGACGGCCGTGCTTAAGAAGATCGCCCCGCTGCGTCACTGGGACGACCTCGACCAGCACGTGCAGGAAGCCCGCCGAGCCGGAATCAAGGCCCGGAAAGTCCGCCGCCCGGCGGGATCGGAACGGAGTTAGCGGCGGGGTTTGCCCCGCGCGGTTTCTGAGGTCGGGGAAGAAACCCGTCGAGCAAGCTCGACCGCTAACAAGACAAGTGCTCCCGGCGCGGGTTAATATAGTACCGAAACGACTGACCTTGAAAGAAGGATAGCATCATGGTCCTCATCTCGCGTCGCGATGTTCTCAAGGGCGCCGCATTCGGCGCTGCCGCGGTTGTCGCGCCTTCTTGTCTTACGGAATTGGCCAAGGGCGATGGACCGGCCACGCAAGCGGCTAAGCCGCTCACCATCACGATCTTCAACACCGGCGACATGCACGACCGGTGCGGCTCGCTGCCGCGGATCGCCGGATATGTCAAGGCCGCCAAGGCCAAAGACCCCAACACGCTGCTGGTCGACGCCGGCGACGTCTGGAACGACGGCCCTTCGCCGCTGGCGGGCACGCAGGGCGAGGGGGTCGTCAGCCTGATCGAAAAGTCCGGCTACAACGCGGCCGTCACGGGCAACCACGACTACACCTACGGCAAGAAGCGCGTGCTCGAGATGTCGATGAAGTACGCCGGCTGGCCGCTGACGCTGGCCAACGTGAACTGGACCGACGCCGACAAGCCCTCGACGAAGAACATCGCCCAGTACCGCATCTTCGAGCTGCAGGGCGTCAAGGTGTGCGTCAGCGGCGGGGCGTGCCAGTACGGCAACCACGTCCACGGCGAGCCGCTGCCGCTGATCCACGAACGTGAAGGCTACGTTAGGGTACTGCCCGAAATCCGCAAGAAGGCCGACGTGTTCGTCTTCATCTCGCACCTCTGGGACGCCTACGACCGGCGGATGATCGCCGCCTGGGGCGACAACGCCCCCGACCTGCTCATCGGCGGACACACCCACGGGCGAACCCAATGGACGCAAGGACGCACCAGCGTCATCAAGGCCGGATTCTGGGGCAATTGCCTGGGCCGATCCGTCATCACCTACGATCCGGCAACCAACAAAGTCACCGCCGTCAAAACCAGCGTCATGGATATCGGCGCCGACTGGCCGGTCGATGAGGAAGTCAAAGACCTGCTGGACAAACACGTCAAAGGGCTGGAGAAGAAATAAACTCCTCCGGGCCGATCACGCGCTGGCTGCCGGCGTCGAGAGTCAGACAGATCGTTTGGCCGGCGTATCGCACTCGGACGGGGCCGCTTCGATCGGCGTTGAGGCGGGCCTCGACGAGGCGTCCGTCGCGCCAGTCGATGTCCACCGTGACGGCCCCGCGGGTGCGCAGGCCTCGGACCGATCCGCCGGCCCAGGCGGCGGGCAGCGCCGGCAGCAGCAGCACCAGCGGAGGGTGCCCGCTCTCGTGCCGCCAGCGCGACTGCAGGAGCATCTCGGCGATTCCGGCGGAGCCGCCGAAATTGCCGTCGATCTGGAACGGCGGGTGGGCGCAAAACAGGTTGGCGTACGAGCCGGACCCGCCGCCGGAGTAGTTCAGGGCCATGTCTCCGGCCGGCGAGAGCAGGTCGCCCAGCAGCTTGGCGGCGTGATCTCCCTCGCCCAGGCGGGCGCGGAAGTTGACCTTCCACGCCAGCGACCAACCGGTGCCGGCGTCGCCGCGGGCTTCGAGCGATCGCCGCGCCGCCGCGGCCAGCTCCGGCGTCTCGTCGGGCGTGATCTCGTCGTACGGGTGCAGGCCGTACATGTGCGAGCAATGGCGGTGATGCGGGTCGCCCTCGCCGTAGGGTTCGAGCCATTCCTGCAGACGCCCGTCGGGGCCGACCTGGTTGGGCGCCAGGCGCCGGCGCGTGTCGGACAGCTCGCGGCGGAACTCTGCGTCAACGCCCAGGATCTCCGATGCGCGAATGCAGTTGCCAAACAGCTCCCGCAACTGCTGCATGTCGATCGTCGGACCCATGCACACGTATGCCCCGCGACCGTCGGGCAGAATGAACGCATTCTCCGGCGAGTTCGACGGGGCCGTCACCAGCCATCCGTGACGCGGTTCCTCGATGAGCATGTCGAGATAGAACCGCCCCGCCGCGGCCAGGATCGGGTACGCCCAGCGCAGGTACGCCTCGTCGAGCGTGAAGGCGTAGTGTTCCCAAAGGTGCTCGCACAGCCAGCTTGACCCGCTGACCGTGGCGCCCCAGCTTGCATGCTCGCCCGGCGAGGTGAAGCCCCACGGATTGGTGATCACGTGGGCGACCCATCCGCGGGCGTTGTAATACGCACGGGCCGTGCGGGCCCCGGGCTCCTGAAGCGACTCGATCAGCTTGAGCATCGGCTCGTGCAGCTCCGAGAGGTTGCACGCCTCGGCCGGCCAGTAGTTCATCTGCACGTTGATGTCCAGGTGCCAGTCGCCGTTCCAGGGGGTCTGGACCTGGTCGGCCCAGATGCCCTGGAGATTGGCCGGCAGGCCGCCCGGCCGCGACGACGAGATCAGCAGATATCGCCCGTACTGAAAATACAACGCCATCAGGGCCGGGTCGGACCCGCCTCGGGCCACCGCCACGAGGCGCTCGTTGGTCGGCCGCGCCGACGCCTCGACGCCGCCCTCCAGCGTCAGGCTCACGCGGCCGAAGAACCGCCGGTAGTCCGCCACGTGCGCCTCGCGCAGGGCGGCATAAATCTTCGGTGCCATGGCGGCCGTTGTCCCGCCGCCATGTCGGCGACCGCTGCAAGCGCGATCCATATCCGCCAGACTCGCCGCGAGCGGGTCATCCGTATTGCGCCCGGCGAAACCGCGGTAGTCGGTGGCGGCCGTCACCAGCAGAACGACGTCGTCGGCCCCTCGCACGTGGAGGCCGGTTTCGTCGGCATGAACGGTTCCTGCGCCGCTCAGTGCCCGCAGGCGCGCGGCATAGCGGAGGCCTTTGCCGTCAACGCCGTTATCGAGCTGGCCGCTCATGAGCAGTTGGTCGTCTGCAGCGGGCTCGACGGCGAAGCGCTCGGGACGGTCCAGCGCCGCGTCGAAGCTGACGCTGCCCGCGCGGTCGGCCCAGATGCGGATGACGATAGTTTGGTCCGGGGCGGAGACAAACGCCTCGCGACGGAACGTCACGCCGCCGCAGCGGTACCGCACCAGCGACGTCGCCTCGGACAGGTCCAGTTGGCGGACATAATCCTCAAACGCCCCATCGTGCTGGAATCGCAGGTGCAGGCTGCCCAGCGTCTGATAGCACCCGAACGGCACCGACGCGCCGCGCCCATGGCCTGAACCGCTGCCCAGGCAGGTGAAGGCGTTCATCACCAGTTCCTGGGCCTCGATGTTGCGGCCCTGCTGGAGCAGGCGTCGGATCTCGCCCAGGCTCTGGTGGGCGCCGGGTCGGTCGGCGTCCTGGCGCGAGCCGGACCACACGCTGTTTTCGTTGAGGACCAGGCGCTCCTGCTCGACGCCGCCGAAGACCATCGCCCCCAGCCGCCCATTGCCCAGCGGCAGGGCCTGCGTGAACTCCGTTGCCGGCTGGGCATACCACAATCGCAGATCGGGTTGCGTGCTCATGGGAATATCCTCTGTCAGATTCAGGGCCAGCCACGATACGCCCTGCCCCCGCGCAAGGCAAGACCTCTCAACGGCGGGACCGTCAGCTATTCGCGCACGCGGGTGCGAACCCATCTGCGGTAGAACTGGATCGGGGGCATCTCCTGGACGTCTTTGCAGAGGCGCCTGATCTCATCTTCCTGGACCGGCACGTCGGTGGCCGGCAGACGGTTGGATACATAGATAAGCGTCAGCGGTTTGTCGAGGGGCCGCTCGACGCCGTCGATCACCAGCCCGGATCGCGTGCCCAGTTCGATATTGGATCGCGGACTTTCGCCGGCGGTTTCCAGGCGCTGCACTACGATCGCCCCCACCTGGCCGCGGCTGTTTCTGCTGACGGACACGGAGACCTGCTCTTCGTTGCCCCAACTGCTGCTGCTCGAGACGGTGCTGATCTGGTTGTTTTGAGGTCCTGCAGAGGCAACCTTGTCAGTGGCTATCGCCAGCCCCACGCCCAGCGCCAGCCCAACAACCGTACCGGCGATGGCGATGCCGTTACGGGCGGAAACGGCATCCGGAGCATTGGGATAGAAAGCCATGGCGTGGCGCTTCATGAGCGATGTGCTGACAAACAGCGAAACCAGCGGTGCGACGAATACCGGCAGCAACAGCAGCATTGGGATGTTTGCGGCGGGATTGAAGGATCGCATGATTCCCATCGCCCGGGCCAGCATCGCCAAATGGAAAAGGGCAACCGGCGCATACAACAGGGCGAACAGGACCAGCGTGATAGTCCATGCGGTTTGGGCCGATGGCAGCCATGCCTTGCGGCAAAGGTCGCGCATATACATGCAGAAGATCAGCATTGCGATGAGGGTCACCAAGCTGATGAGACCCAGAGCGATATCCGCCAACGGTGCGGAGGAGCGGATAAACACGTTGCAGACGGTTTTGGCAATCTCCAGAACGCAGGCGACGAGGACAAACCACATGCCCCGCCGGTAGCTTCCGCCTGCCGGTATCGCCAGCAGGCGGCAGAGGCCTACCAGGATCAGGATTGCCCCCAGGGTGTCGTTCAGGATGTCGCAGGAGCTCGTGC
Organism: Planctomycetaceae bacterium; assembly: GCA_039680605.1. Classification (NCBI taxonomy): domain Bacteria; kingdom Pseudomonadati; phylum Planctomycetota; class Planctomycetia; order Planctomycetales; family Planctomycetaceae; species Planctomycetaceae bacterium. The sequence goes on from JBDKTA010000027.1 coordinate 63,028, forward strand.
GGTCTGCCCCTGTAGCCCAGAAGAGCTTGAAGTCCAGAATAACCAGCAGCCCACCCCAGAAGATCAGGCGCAGCGGCGTGACGGCCGCCGCTATCGGCAGCGTCGGCGGCGGCCGATCAGAAGTTGACGGCAGTTGTGGTGGGATTGAGGTGCCAGTCATAAGCGTCTCCCTTCGAACCAAGCCCCGCCACCGGGCTTATTTGACCAAGCGAAAGAGCATGTCCCAGGTGTAGATTCCGCCGCGCAGGCCGCCGCACTCGATCCAGAGGTACGCCATGATCTTCAGGCGCAGGATCCGCCAGAGGATCGCCCGCAGCGTGCTGCGCGGGCCGCCCCAGGGGGCCGACCACTCGCGGAACTCGACTGCCGCCGGATCGAACCCGGCTGTGCGGGCGAGCTGACGGACGCCGAAGACGGTGAAGGCGTTCTGATGCGAGATGTCCCAGTGCCGCGCGCCGCTGCCGAAAAGTGAAACTGCATTGGGCACCTGCGCGATCAGCGCCCCGCCCGGCCGCAGCACACGGCGGCAGTCGGCCAGCACCGCCGGAAGAACGGCCGTGTCCAGGTGCTCCAGGAAACTCATCGCGAAGAAATAGTCCACCGATTCGTCCGGGCACTGCCGCAGATATTCCGCAACGTCGCTGCAAATCAGCTTAGCCGAGGTGAATTGACCGGCGGCTGCGAGCTGCTCGGGCGTGATATCCACCCCCGTCAGATCGGTGAGGCCCATCTGGCCCAGCAAGTAGAGCGTCTCCCCCCGCCCACAGCCCAGCTCGACGCACCGCGCATCGTTCGAAGCCGGCAACCACCCCTTCAACTGCCGGGCCAACCCCGTGGCCGCCCCTTCGTAATACTCGCGCGACGGCGGACGGCCGTCAACGAAAAGCTCCTCATAGTGCGGTGAGACGTGCTTGCTGAGATTGCGGTCCATGACGGAGATTCTAAACCACTATCTTGCGGCTGTCGACTTGCATGACGCAACACAAAGAGGATGGGTGCCACGCACAACTCCGTTGTGCGTGTCCCTGACCATCCAGGCCGGAGAGCATGGGCGAGACGCCCAGGCTAAACAGCAAGAGCATGGGCGGGACGCCCATGCCACACAGCAAGAGCATGGGCGGGACGCCCATGCCACAAAACGTGGCGCCCAGTTACATCAGTGGGCGGCGCTGGTGTGCGCCGGGCTGCTGGCCTTGGCCTTGAGATACTGTCCGTTCTCGATGCGGGCGGGGGCGTCGTCGTTGGCGATGAAGTTCTCCAGCAGTTGCAGGGCCTGCGAATCGGTGAACTGCTGGGGCGGGTGCTTCATCGTGAAGGAGCTGATGGCGTCGAGCGGACCGGCCAGCTTTCGTCCGCGGGCGAGCTTGCAGACGCGGATGGCGTCGATCGTCTCGCCGCCGCTGTTAGGCGAATCTTCCACGCTCAGGCGGGCCTCGATGTGCAGCGGCACGTTGCCGAAGCCCCGAGCCTCGATCCGCAGGAAGCAGACCTTGTTGTCCTTCTGCCAGGGCACGTAGTCGGCCGGGCCGATGTGGACCTGGTCGGCCGGCAGCGGCACGTCGAGCTGGCTCTGGACCGCTTCGGTCTTGGAGATCTTCTTGCAGCCCAACCGCGAGCGGTCCCACATGTTCAGGAAGTCGGTGTTGCCAGCGGTGTTGAGCTGGTACGTCGCGTCGATCTTTGCACCGCGGTCGGTCATCAGTCGCGTCAGCACGCGGTGCGTGATCGTCGCGCCGACCTGGGCCTTGATGTCGTCGCCGATGCAGGGGATTCCCGCGGCGGTGAATCGCTTGCCCCACGCGGGATCCGACACGAGGAACACGGGGATGCAGTTGATCAGGCTCACGCCGGTGTTGAGGCAGCATTCAGCATAGAACTCGCTGGCCTTCTGGCTGCCGACGGGCAGGTAGTTCATCAGGATTTCGGCGCCGGTCTCGCGCAGGAGCTTCTCGATGTCCTTCTGCTCGGGCTCGGGGCTGCTCGAAACGCGGAACGCCTGACTGTCTGGGAAGTCCTTCATGTGCCCCGCAACGCCGTCAAGCACGCGCCCCATGCGCACGGTGACGCTGTCGTAGCGGAAGTTGTCGTAGAAGACCTTGGTGCAGTTGGGCGGGGCGAAGAGGGCCTCGTGGAGCGGTCGGCCGACCTTGCGAGAATCGATGTCGATGGCGGCGACGATCTCGATGTCGCCGGCGCCGTACCCGCCGAGGGTCGGATGGGCCAGCCCGACGATTTCCTGGTCGCTCTTGAGATCGCGATAATAATGGATCCCCTGAATGAGCGAGGAGGTGCAGTTTCCGATTCCGGCAATGGCAACTCGAATACGATCCATGGCGTGTTTCCTCTCGGCTCCTGGCATGAGGAGCGATCTGCCCGTTTATCCAAGGTTGGAAAATTTACACCTCAGCCCCGGACGCGGCAAGATATTTTATCCACATGCCTGCGCCAAACCCACCTTCCGCTGAAAATCGCGGGGCTCAAGGTGCAAAAACTTACCACAGAGGCACAGAGGGCACGGAGAGAAGAGGGACGCGTCACGCCAGACACGTTAGCGGCGGGGCTTGCCCCGCGCGGTTTCTTCTGCGCGACCTGCGATTGGCCACTTCCGCGTTCGGGGAGACAACCGCGCGGAGCAAGCTCCGCCGCTAACGTGGAACGCCCTGTTGCGGCTGAACTCTATCGTCCTCGTTGTCGTCCTCGTTCTCGTCGTCGGTTTTCCGGTTCAATCCTATGGCGCATATTGCTGCACGACCTCAGCAGCGATCTTGGCCCACTCCCAGAGTCGCTGGGGCTGGCGGCGGACGGTGGAGACGTCTTTGAGGATGACTTCGACGCGGCAGCCCTTGATGCGATCGAGCACGTCGATGAGTTCGCGGCGGGCCTGGTCGGGGCGCCAGACGTCCTCGGCCAGGATCGCCGGGTTGGGCTTGTGCGAGTAGACGTAGTCGGTCTTGAGTTCGGCGGCCCCGCGCTCGGGCTTGACCCACGGGCTCATCGAGACCTTACGCAGGTTCGGGATGCGGCGCAGGATGCCCATCTTGATGTCCAGCGGTTCGCAGCAGCCGTAGTACGTCAGGCCCCACTTCTCCAGCCAGCGCATCTCGTGCTTGAGGGCGAACTCCCAGTGCATTTTCGGCGAGACGCTGACGAAAATCTGGGCTGTCGCGCAGCCCCACAGGTCGATCGTCCGCACGTGCGCCGGGTCGAAGCCCTTGGCCGGCAACTCGCTGGTGAAGCCGTACCCGCCGGAGCCGACGCGGTCGTCATAGATGTTGGGGCTCAGCAGGTTCTGGTCTTCCCATTGCTTGAGCATGCCCATGTACGCGTCGACCAGGCGGGTCATGACGTGGTTGACCAGATCGGGTTTGAGCACCAGGTCCATCATGGCCTGCTCGACGCCCCAGACCTGGATCAGCAGGTCCCACGGCGAGAACCACTGCCCCGCGATGCCGCGCTGCTTGACGGGCATGATGTCGCCCAGCAGCTCTGTGCGGCGCTCCAGTTCGGCGTCGCTGGCGGCCTTGTCGTGCGTGACCACCGGCGTGGTGATGCGGTCGGCGTCAGAGAAGTCTTTGATGTGCCCGTGATACTCCCGCGAGGCCACGGCCACCCCTTCGGTGGCCACCCATGCCGCATCGATCTCCAGGCCAAAACCCGTCTGGTGGATGTGCATCGGCGACCAGAACCACGGGTTGACAACCATGTCGCCGGGGAAGTGGCGCCACTGATACAACTGGGCCCGCATGCCCCACTCGAGGCCGCGCGCCCAGGCGTCCTGGCAACGGGTCGTCAACTCGTCGTTGACGTTGAGCTCATCCCAGGGGATCTCATTGATGTAGATCAGGGGGCGCGTCGGCTGGAGGCTGTTGAGCGCGGTCCAAAGCCCGGCCCGCTCCTTCTGAACGGGCAGGGCGGCGATGTCGGCCAGCTCGCGAGCCAAGCCGCGGAGAATTTCACGATCCTGTAAGGGCAGGGGCATAAGCTAGCTCCATGAAAATTCGAAATCCGAAAAGACAAATCCGAAGCAACAGACAGCAAAGATGCAAACAAAGACTCACTCGCGTGGCTTATTGTTTCTTGTCTTCTTGCCTTTTGTTTCGGATTTCGGTTTTGTTGTTTCGGATTTCCGGCCTCTCAGGCCGGTCACCAGCCGCCAATTTCTTTGCACTTGGCCCGGACGTCTTTGGCCTGGCTCGACCAGCGGATGGCATTGACGACCATCTTCTGGAAGTTGGGGTTGTTGTGCTGCGGGGCCCCGTGGCCCAGGGCGGTGTAGAAGATCCGCCCGAAGCCGTAGGGCTTGACCCACGCCATCGGCAGGCGGAAGCTGTTGAACTCAGTCACCATCAGCGTGTCGAACCCGGTCAGGTAGTCCATCAGATAGAGTTCTTCGGCCATGGTGAACTCTTCCTCGACGCCGGCCATGCACGGGTGGTCCGGCTGGGTCACCTTGAAGGTGTGCGGGATCGTCGGCGGGTGCGTCAGGAACACCCCGCCGACCATGCGCATATAGGCCTGGGAGTTCTTGAATGAGTCCGCCGCCGAGTGTACGCCGACGAATCCGTGCCCGGAGACGATGTGCCCGATGAGCCCGCCGGCCTGCGTGGGCGAGAGTTCCTCGCCGGTGGTGTAGTCGACGATCACGTCGAAGTCTTTGATGCGCTCGGCTAAGAAGTCGTCGCGGTCTTCGGTGATCTTGACCTTGAACCCGGCCGCGGCCAGGAACGCCTCGTAAATCGGCGCCATCTCGGCAAAGTCGTGGAACCCTTTGGTGCGTCCGCCCATGACCATGACGTTCAATGTGTCCATGTGCCGATCCCTTTAAATTGTCCGCTTGCGGCGTAGCAAGATGCTGCGCCGCAAGCGGATCCTGTTCTTCAACTCACCACTCACAACTGTCTTAGGCGTACTTCGCCTTGATCGCCTTGCCGGCCTTGGCGCTCTTGTTGGCCAGGTCCAGGATGTGGATCGGGCGGCGTGACCATTCCGGCGTGATGACCAGTTCGGTGCCCTTGACCAGGTGGTCGGCCACGTTGCCGTAGTACTTCTCGTACTGTCCGGGCGGGTTGGGGCCTTCTTCGTAGCGCTTCTGCCCGTCCTGCATGTACCAGATCTTGTAACCCAGGCCGCCGCCCATGACGTACTTGCCCTTGGTGCCGGTGACGGTCAGGAATCCTTCCGGCGAGTTCAGGTCGATGCTGGAGGACTGGAGGCTCAGCCATGAGCCGTTCTTGAAGCGGACGATAGCCTTGGCTTCGTCTTCATTGGTGTCCTTGCCCCACTTGGTCTGGGAGGCCCAGAAGCCGTTGTGGGCGGTACCGAAGACTTCGACCATTTCGCTGTCGATGAGCTGCAGCGAGTATTCCAGAATATGCACGCCCCAGTCATACAGGATGCCGCCGGAGATGGTCTTGCTGGAGCGCCACCAGTCGCCGGGCTTGCCGTAGCCGCCCATGTGCCCTTCAACGCGCACGACGTCGCCGATGCGCTTCTCGCGCACGATCTGGCGGACGGCCTCGATGATCCAGCCGTCCCAGTGGCGGTTGTGGAAGGTCGTCAGGACCAGGCCGTTCTTCTTAGCCGCGGCGATCATCTTGTCGCATTCTTCGGTGGTGATGGCCAGGGGCTTTTCGCTGCAGACGTGCTTGCCGGCGTTGAGGCACTGCAGGGCGATCTTGGCGTGCGTGTTGTGCGGGGTGATGATCACGACGAAGTTCACGCTGCTCTTGGACAGCATCGCCGTCAGCGAGGTGTACGTCTCGATGCCGGGAAAATCCTTGCCCGCCTGCTCGACGCGCGTCTTGTCCACGTCCATGACGGCCACCGGCGTCATCCCGGCCTGCTTCATCAGGTCCAGGTGGGCCTTGCCCATGTTGAACGCGCCGCCATACCCGATCACGCCAACCTTGATGTCACTGGCTTTCTTGAAACGCTTCATGAGATCCATATCCTTAAAAGGTCTGCTCTCCGTTTTCGCCGGAGAAAGCGCTGAATACAAGGCGCGAAGACTACCCCTGCGCCGGGCCGTTGGCAAGAAATTATGCCGGTGTTTTATGGCGCCGCCTGCCGCGACTTTCCCTCCCTTTGGGCGCATGTCGCGAATGTCATTGTGTCTGCCTAATGTCATCATATAATGGGAATGGCATATGACCGATATATAACATGCTATAAGGATTCTGGCATGAATGACAAGCTGCGAACCACGCTTCGAGTCGCCGCCGGCGGGCGCATCGTCATACCCGCCCACGTCCGCCATCGCCTGGGTCTGGATATCGGCAGCGATCTTGTCCTGACCGTCGAGGACAACCACGCCACCCTGGCCAGCGCCAAGGCCGCGCGTCACCGCGCACGCCAGCGCGTCCGGCGCTACGTCGGCGCCGGCGCCAGCCTGAGCGAGGAGTTGATGGCCGAACGCAAGAAGGAGGCCGCGCGTGACTAAGGTCAGCGTCCTGGACGCCTCGGCGGTTTTGGCTTATCTCCAGCAGGAGCGAGGCGAGGACCGCGTGGAGGCTGCCCTCGACGCAGGTCTCTGCTGGATCACCGCGGTGAACCTCTCTGAAGTTCTGGGCAAACTCTGCGACAAGGGGATGCCATTTCAGGAAGCACAGGCGGCTGTAAACGATCTGGGGCTGGTCGTGGTGGACTTTGATGCGGAGTTGGCCGCTCTGGCCGCCTCGATCAAGACCCGCACCAAATCGATCGGAGCCTCACTGGGAGATCGCGCATGCCTCGCGCTCGCCCAGCGGGCCGCAGGCGGCCAAACCGCCCCAACCGTCCTGACGGCCGAACACGCATGGACGAAATTCAAATGGCCGTTCAAGGTCTTGGTGATCAGGTAAACTTCCCTGTAGAAGAGAAGCCGAATGTCGCAAATGGACGAATAAGGACGGGGAGCAACGGGGTGCCTGCCTGATGTGCCTTCTGCAGAAGACCACGCCAACGGGAAGGGCAAGGAGTTCCGACTCGATCATTTTGCCGATAGAGCCTCGAAGAGGCTCCAGAATTTAGCCGGAGGCGTGAGCCTCCGGAACAAGCTCGTTAAATGATCCCGCCTCGAAGAGGCGGCAGGTTTCGAGGGACTGGATGAACTCGCGAATCGGCGGCGTCAGGGACACGCACAACGGAGTTGTGCGTGGCACCCTCCTTCGCAGACACTGAGCTCCCCGTTCCCTGGCTCCCGGTTCCCTTTCTACCTCGACAGCACGTACTCGGCCAGGTCATCCAACTGCTGTTTTGTCAATTTGCTGGTGATCCCGTGTTTGTCGTTAGGGTTGAACTTCGTCAGCACATCGGTCATGGTCGCGGCGCGGCCGTCGAACAGATACGGGGCGGTGCGCCAGACTTCGGTCAGCTTGGTGGTGTAAAACTTCGTTGGGCCTTTGGCGTCGGTCAGGCCGATGTCGTGGGGCTTTTCGTCGGTGCCCAGGGCGCCGCTGTGGCAGGCGGCACAGCCAGCCGATTCGAAAAGCTTCTCGCCGCGCAGCGCCGATTCGCTGAGCTTGCCGCCAACGAGGCGCGGGCTGGGGACCGGGGCGAGGCTTCGCAGGTAGGCCTCGATGTCCGCGGCGGCGGCTTCGTCCATGCCGCTCATCTGGATGTGGCGGATGCCCGCCCGGACGGCGTCGGCCGACTTGGCCCGCACGCCGGAGATCATCACCGGCGCCGCCTGGTGCGTCAGCAGCAGGCTTCGGGTGTTCTTGGCATTGCCGTACCCGTCATTGAGCAGGTCCCAGTTCAGCGCGTCGGCGCGCACGTCCGGATGGCAGCTCGCGCAGCTCTGCCAGTTCTGGAAGCAACTCAGCGCGTCATTGAACAGCCGCTCCCCCCGCCGCGGCGGCGACTCCTTCGGCGCCGGCCCCACCGCGACGCTGACGGCTTTAGCGCCGGGCCGCGAAGGATCGAGCACCGCCAGGGTGTCGGTGAAATACTCAGCCGCAATCGCGTTGGCGCCGGCGAAGACCACACCTCGCGGACCGACGCCCTTGAGCGCCACACGCCGGCGGATGCCCGCCAGGAACGCCAAGTCGTTGCGCACCTCGGCCGACCGCGCGGGGCCTGCCTTGGCGGCTTCGGCGAGTTTGGCCAACATCGCCGGCGCGTCGATCACGCTGAACTCGTTGGTCCCGGCGTGCGACACGCAGATCTGCTTGCCATCGGCTGACCATGCGACGCCCCACGGATTGGCCGCCCCGCGGTCCAGGTCGTCCAGCAGCACCGTGTTGAGCAGCGAGGCGGAGGCTGTCTCGATGACGCTCAGGGCATTGGTGTTCATCCAGCCGCGATCCAGTTGCGTGGTGGGCAGGTGATGCCTGGCCAGGATATGCGTCACGGCAGCATAGGCCCCGTCAGGCGAGAGGCACACGCCTCGCAAACCGGTGGAACCATCGGGCAAGGCGACTTCGACGCTCTTGCCCGTCGCGATGTCGATGACGCAGACCACTGCCGCGGCGGCGGCGCCGATTGCTGGGCCGGCGGGCAGGTGGTTCGCCACGATGAGCTTGCGCCCGTCGGGCGTGATGACGACGGCGACAGGCTCACGCGAAGCCGCAAGCGGCCGAGGCGCGGCGGCGCCATCGCAAGAAATTGTCAGCACGCGGTTGTTGAAGCGGTCGCAGACGTAGACGGTTTTGCCGTCGGGCGAACAGACCGGCGCCGTGGGCGAGTGGCCTGCGGGCTTGGCCCATCGCTGCGCGCCGCGTTCGTCGAAGGCGACCAACTGCCCCTCGCCCAGGCCGCACGTCGCGTAGATCGTCTTGCCGTCAGCCGAGAGCGCCACGCCCGTAGCGGCGGCCGGCAGCGGATACTGCAGCACCACCTTGCCGGCGGCAAGGTCCACCGCCAGCAGCTTGGGCGCCGTGGCGGCGGCCACGTATACCATGCGCCCGTCCGTGCCCGCCGCCAGGGCCAGCGGCGAGAGGGGCTCGTCGGCGGCGCCGGCAGGCGCGGCTGCCAGCACGCATGAAAGAAGCATCGCCAGGATACATGCCACTGTTAGGGCACGGTCGGGGAGCATGGGCGAGACGCCCATGCCACACCGAAAGAGCATGGGCGGGACGCCCATGCCACGCGCGGGGGGACGCAGCAATCTCGATGGGCAACTCATTGCGGCCTCGCGACGGTTTGTGCCTGGTCTTTGAACGGGTAGAACTTTCGCCCTTCGATCAGGGCCTTGCGGGCCTGCTGCTCGGTGCTGAGCATCTGCTCATAGATATTCTGGCGCCGGGCTTCTTCGCCGTCGTACGTGAAGCCGGGCATCTCGGGTCCGGGGCGCTTTCGCATTCGCTCGGCGCCGCCGCGGATGATCGCCAGCGCTTCCTGGTACTTGGCCGGGTCTTTCTCTTTCAGCCCATTCAGGCACGGGCTCATCTCCGGGCGGCCGAAGTCGACCTCGCTGGCGTTGCCGGCGGCGCGATGGAGTCGGCCGAGTTCTTCATCGCTCAGCGGCGAACGTCCGTAGCGGTTGTCGCGGTACGCCGTGGCGTACTCGTTGTAGTACGGGCCGTTGATGTCGATCCACGTCACGAGGCGGTCGTAGCTTTCCTTGTCGAGCTTGACGCCGTGATGGCCGGACCGCACCACCTTCATGAGCCCGCTGGCGTGCGAGCCCCACGAGTACGGCATCTGCACCTGCGAAGGCCCGGCCCCGATCGAGCCGACCAGCTTCTTGCTCCAGAGCTGGGTATACGAGACGTTGAACGTGTGCCGCGGCCCGCCCGAGAGGTTCAGCTTTTCGCCGGCGGGCTTGCCGTAGTCGTGGCACGAGACGCAGTTCTTGTCCAGGACCGGCTGAACTTCGATGTAATAGCTGAACGTGCGGGCCGGACCATACCACGGCTGCAACTGCTGCGCCGGCTTGGTCATCGCCAGCAGCGGCGAGTTGGGGGCGGCCGCGCGGCGGTCATCATGGCAACCGACGCAGCCCTGCGTTTCGCCGGGGCGCACCATCGTGCCCGAGCGCATCGACTGGATCATCATCCCCTGCTCGTCGAGGAGCTGAAAGTACACGAAGCGGTCAGCGGGCACCTTGAAGTACGCGCTGCCGTCGGCCTCGACCGGCACGGTGCCCAGGATGCGCTTGTTGATGAAATCGTGCCATCCGATGGCGGGCGACTCGCTGCCCTGGCCGCCGTACGCCGGGTGCGTCCAGTGGCGTTTCTCGGGGCTCTCGACCACGCGGAGATACTTCACCGCCCCGGGTTTGACCGTTTCCATGCCCGTGCCGCGATAGACGTTGGCGATGTAAAACGCCCCGTCGCTCTTGCGCAGGTCGACGCGGCTGGGCACCACCGGCGGGCGGGGGCGTGCGGCCAGCGGCATCGGGTCGTAGCAGCCCGGCGCTTCGCTGTGCAGCACGATCTCGTTGCCGAAGGTGTCCAGCAGCACGATGCTCATCTGCTCGCCGGGCCCGGTCAGCTTCGAGACCAGGAAATACTTGCCGTCATCGCCCAGGGGGCATGGGTCCTCGTACCGCGTGGGCACGCGCATCATGGTGTCCCAGCGCCCGCCGCCGTCGGTCGAGACCATCTCCCGCGCCGAAGGCGGCCACGTGCGAACGATCGGCTCGCGCCCATTGAGCCCCAGGCGGCGGTCGATGATCGCCAGGGCGCCCCAGGGGCGGTCGTGGCACGAGCCGAGGATCGCCATCACGCGCGAGCCGTCGCTGCCGGGGATCACCCGCGCGTCGATCACCTGGGCGCTGGCGGTGTTGTTGCCCCAGTACAGGGCGTGGTTGGTGCCGTCGGGGTTGCACGTCCACAGCGCCTGGGCGTCGCCGAAGTTGCGGTCGACGTATTCCCAGCGGTCGTAGAGAATGCGCCCATCCGGCGTCAGCGTGCCGTGGGCCTCGTGGAGCGTGCTGTGGCCGATCTGGATCGGGTTGGCGCCGTCGGCTTCCATCACCCACAGGTTGCCCATGATGTGGCGGTTGCACTGGCAGAACTTGGGCTCGCGCGTCGAGGTGAAGGCGATGCGCCCGTCGGCCAGGTACAGCGGGTCGATGTCCGACAGCCCGCGTCCGAACGTCAGTTGCCGCAGGCCCGAACCGTCGGCGTTCATCTCGTAGAGGTGGTAGTCGTCGCGAATATCGCGCCGCATCGAGACGAGGATGCGCCGGCCGTCAAAGCTCATCTCCGGGTCGCGCACAATGCCCTGGGGCAGGTCCAGCAGCACAGTGACTTTGCCGCTCTTGACGTCGAGCGTCTTGAGCGCCCCGCCGGCCACGCCGTTGAAGCTGCCGGTGTTGATCTCGCCGGTCTGAAACATCGTGGCCGTGTTGTGATGGTCCCGCGGAAACTGCCGCCGCGAGACATACAGCAGCGGCTGGGCCGACACCAGCGGATTGGCCACCAGCGCCTCGCGCTGCAGGGCCGCCAGGTCCTGCTTTGCTTTCACCCTCGCCGGTTCATCCCCCGCCGCCAGCCGCTTCTCGACCTCACCCAGCCGCGCCAGAAACTCCTTGCCGCGCGGATATCCCGCGGCGAACGTGGCCGCCAGATCCTCCACCGCCACCCTCAGCGAGGCCACAACCGCCCCCTCCGAGGGCGCCGCCTCAGGCGCCGGGCGAGCCGGCCGGGGCCGCGAATAGACCACCCCCGCCGCGACCAGAACCAATGCCGCAGCGGCAAGAGCGAGAGCGTTCCTGTTGATGATTAACGATCGAGGCATGAGTCCTTCCTTGGGTATTTGAACCCACCTCCCGTCCGGCAGGCCCGCAGCAGCAAAAAAGAAAGAGCAGGATCATCCCGGAACGATCCTGCTCTTGAGTTAACCGTCTTCAGCGGCTTCTATTTCCGACGACGCTTGAGCATCACAGCGACGCCACCCAGAACCAGCAGGCTCATCGTCGCCGGCTCGGGAACGTACGTCAGATACAGTTGGGTGTCGTCGCCACCGGCGACGCTGTCGCCGCGAACAACGCTGAACGTGTCGTAGGCCATGTTGGTGAATCCGGTCTTATCCACCAGGAACTGATCCGACCCGGTAAACGTCGTGATGGCCGTGTTGCTGTCGGCGATCAGCCACGTGTAGGGCGTAACGCTGTCAAAGTTGGCAGCCGCGCCGGCGGTGTTGTCGAGCTTGAGGCTGGCCAGGCGGATGATGAACTCGTTGCCGGCGCTAAGGGCACTGAGGTTAAGCGCGCCGGTAATATTGACCAGGTCCCATCCGGGATCAGTGCCGGCAGTCCCCAGAATGTCGTTGATCTCGAACCGGTAGCTGCCGCCGGCGCCCCAGGTCAGACCGGCCGCATACGTCTGCGTGCCGGGGCTGTTGCCGGGGCTGAGGATGGCGCCCGCGCCGATGGTGACGGCCGCGTTGATGCTGCCCGTGCCGCCGATGGTGCCCTGTGTGATTGTAATGGGCGCGGTGACGGCGACGGAACTGTTGGTGATGAAGGTCGCCGTGGCGCCGTTGACTGTGATGCTGGAGCTGTTGATGCGCCCGGCGCCGCCCAGGGCCAGCGTTCCGGCGTTGATCAGCGTGCTGCCGGTGTAGGTGTTGGCGCCGGTAAGGACCCACTTGCCCGCGCCGGTCTTGGTCAGCGACGTGGCGTTGGTGGACTGGTTGGCGATGACAGCCGCGAGCGTGTTGGCGTCGGTGTTCGTGCCGGTCAGCGTCAGCGTCCGTGTGCCGGTGCCTACAAAGCCCATCGACCCGGTGTTGTTGAACACTAAAGGTGAGCCTGCATCGCCAGAGGCGTCGAGTGAGCCCCAGGCTGTTCCAAGGCTGAACAGGCGGTTGGTCGTTCCGGTAGTTGAGCCCGTTCCGGCGTACTGGAGCGTTCCGCCATCGAGCACAAGATTGAGCGCCGTGCTGTCAGACTTACCGAGATTACTGGCCACGCCGCCGTTGGCCAATGAGGATACGCTCAGCGTACCGCCGCGGATGGTCGTATCACCGGTATTGGTGTTGGCGCCACCCAAGATCCATTTGCCCGAACCGGTCTTGAGGATATAAACAGGATTACTGCCATTGCCATTGGGGATGATAGGAGAAAACGTGTTGTCACCTGTATTGGACCCGGTGAATTCGAGCGTGGTATTGTAGTTCGTGCCCGAGATCGTCAGCGTCCCTGGATTGGTGAATTTCAGCGCCCCTGTTCCGGAGGCATCGATCGCGGCCGTGCTGTAGGTGTTGATCTTGAAAAGGCGATCCGTGCTTGACCCGGACCCAATGTAACGAAGTGTGCCGATGACTCCGTCATTGGCGGCAAAGACAAGGTTCGTGGCCGCGTTAGAGGACTGGCCGATGCTGCTGGCGCTGCCGCCGTCAGCCAACGAAGAGACTTCCAGTATGCCTCGAGAGATCGTCGTGACGCCAGTGTAGGTATTCGCCCCAGACAAGCTCAATGTGCCATAATTAGATTTGCTCAGGGCGCCGGTTCCACCCAGAATGGCACTGACGGTAGTGTCGGCGGTATTGTTCATCGTGTAGCTGGAGCCTGTCAACGTGCCGCTGCCGATGATGGAGCCGGCTGTCAGGGTCACCGCGCCGACGGTATCGCTGTGGCTGCCTATGTCGAGCGTGCCGCCATTGATGGTGACGGCTCCGGAGGCGATAGCATTATCGATTCCATAGGCAAGGGTTCCGGCGTTGATGGTGGTCGTGCCGGAGTAGTTGTTGGCGGCATTGAGGTTCAAGGTGCCGGCGCCGCTCTTGGTCAGGGCCGTTCCCGTGATGGCGGTGTTGATGTCCAGCACGTCCGTGGCTGTGTCGGTGCGGATCACCAGTTCGGCGCCTGCGGCGATAGCCGTGCCGCCGCTGATGGTGCTGGTCCCGCCGCCGGACTTCAGGATGCCCGGAACGGTCAGGGTCTGGGAGGCGTTCTGCGTCCAGTTCGCCCCGCTGCCCGAGAGGTTCAGGCTCAGCAGCGTGATGCTGTTCTGATTTGCCGGCGAGCCGGTCAACTTCACGTGCTTGCTGGCGGTGATGGTGTCGACCGCGACGGTATTGGCGTCGACGCCATAGTTCAGCGCGCGCACGAACGTGCCGGCGCCGTCCATGGCGGCATAGCTCGACCCGCCGTAGAAGATGCCCGTGTTGATGAAGCCGGCCGCAGCGCCTGTCAGGTTGAAGCCGTTAGTAGCGCCGTTGACGCCGCCGCCGTTGACGAAATTGCCCGTGGCGCCTGCCGTACGCGCCGCCAGGGAGGAGAAGGTGATGGCCTCGTCGAAGTTGGCCGTTCGGGTGGTCTTTGCCGTGCCCTCGCCGGCGCTGAAGGTCAGGGTGCCCAGGTTCTGAGAAAGCGCGCCCGATGCGCCGACGTTGTCGAAGTTGAAGGCGCCCTTGCCACCGAAGGTCAGGCCTGAACTCGATGACAGCGATCCCGTTGCGCGTTTGAGCGTCAAGGTGCCGCCTCTTACGGTTGTAACGCCGGTGTAGATGTTATTATTGGTGAGGGTCAGGGTTCCAACATCGTCCTTGGTCAAGGCCGCAGTGCCGGTGCCAGCGCCGTTGCTAATGACTCCGCTGACAACGGTGTTCCCTGTGCCGTAGACGGCTAACCCAACTTCCGCAGTTATAGATTTATGCAGATTATTTTCGGTCGATTTGTGCAGGAATGGCGGTGCAATGGCGGCATTCTGCTACCCCAAAGGGTCTTTTCACTTGTTTTGGATCCGATCAG
>JBDKTA010000028.1 GCA_039680605.1 Planctomycetaceae bacterium
AACGGGGAGGCAGGGACGCTCGCCGCCCCCTGCACCCCAGGCACCCCGGCAAAGGGCGAGGACATGACAACGAGCGGTAGCCGTCGAGGGCTTAGGCTCAGGACTGCACGTCCCGATTCGCACAACATAGTGCCACCGCCAGCCCGACCACTTGCCGCACGTTGTCGCAGCCTCGACCCCGCCAGCCGCCCAGGACACCGCGAGAAGGCCCACAACGGGGCGACACTCTGCGGACGGTGCCTGGGACGGCTTGACGGTCGGTCTTTCAATCCGTGCCCTCCTGACGCCCGCCAGGGGCACCGCCGACGTGCCCGCCGCCCAGCCTTGCAGCCAGCCGACGAGCAGCCCCGGCCAGAGGGTTGGCATCCGTGCCGATAGGCCCTCCATGGTTCACGCACTCGACCAGGACGGCCAGGATCGCAGCCGCCAAGTCGCCTGCCGCACCGGAATTCGCAGCGCTCGATTCCGAAACATGCGGTTTTCCCGACGATTCTTGACTAGTTCCAGTCCCCTTGGGGGTATGGACTGCGGCTCCGTGTGAACGCACGGGGCCGCATTTTTTTTGATGCACAAATGAATTGGCACCGGGCGAGTGCCGATTACTAAAGAGGCTTTCTGTTTCACAGTGGCCTCTGTTAAGGGCCGGCATATGAAAAAAGCACTCTCGACGTTGAAGATTGCGGGCATGCTCGGCGTGGCGGTGGCCTCGGTGTCTAACTGGATCGACCAGGGGCTCCTCAAGGCCGGGCGCACGCCGGGCGGGCACCGGCGCGTGCTGCCTGAAGACCTGATCACCTTCCTGCGCCGCCAGAACCTCCCCATCCCGCCTCAGATCATGCCCGCTCACCCCAAGGTGCTCGTCGTCGACGACGAAGAGCCCCTGGCGCAATGGATCGGCGAAATGATCCTGTCGCAATATCCCTCGTGCCTCGTTTCGCTGGCCCACGATGGTTACGCCGCCGGGGACATGGTGGCCTCGCTCAAGCCCGACGTGGTGATCCTCGACCTGCGCATGCCGGGCATGGACGGGTTCGAAGTGTGCAAACGGATCAAGTCCAAGCCCCACGCCACTCACACCTGCGTGATCGCCGTGACGGCGATGCACTCCCCCGACGTCGAGAAGCGCATCCTCCAATGCGGCGCGGGCGCCTGCCTGCCCAAACCCATCGACCCCGACGCCCTTCTGACACACGTGGAAGCCGCCCTGGCGCATTTTCCCTGCTAAGGCGCCCAGATCCACCAGACAACCGCACACGACGCCAGCACCGCGGCGATCGTGAAGGGGATGCCGATGGCCATGAACCGCCGGAAGGTCACGGGCATTCCCTGCTTTCGCAGCATGCCCACGGCCACAATATTCGCCGAGGCGCCGATGGGCGTGATGTTGCCGCCCAGGCACGACCCGACGAGCATGCCGAACATCAGCAGCGGCACCGGCATGTCCAGCGACTGGGCGACCTTGTCCACCACCGGAATCATCGCCAGCAGGAACGGCACGTTGTCGACAAAGCCCGAGACCAGCACCGACAGCGCCACGATGGCAGCAAAGGCGCTGAAGGGATGATCGCCCAGGACGGCCGACATGTTCGCTGCGATGACATCCAGGACCTTGGCCTCGCTGAGCCCGCCGACGACCACGAACACGCCGATGAGAAAGAACGTGGTGTCCCAGTCGAGCGAGCGGACCAGAAAGCGGCTCGAGCCCCACCGGGCGATCAGACGGAACCACACCAGCGCCACAGCCGCCAGCACCATCGTGAACGTCCCGGCCAGCCACACGAAACCCGGATCGAACAGGGAGGTGACGGACAACCCGGCCACCAGGGCGCCGACCAGGACCGTCGGCACCCAGGAGCGGACCTTTTCCACCGGGACGGTCTCAACGGCCTGGCGGTACTTTCGCAGCAGCCACGCCGCCACCACCAGCGAGGCGATCGCCCCGGCCTGCACGGCGAAGAAGATCCCCAGCTTGCCTTGGTAGATGAAGAAGTCCATGAACGACAGCTTCAGGTGCCCGGCCAGGATCATGCTCGGCGGGTCGCCGATCAGGGTGGCTGTGCCCTGAAGGTTGGAACTGACGGCGATGAGAATCATCAGCCGCACCGGCGAGATGTCCAGTTTCTTCGTCAGGCTGATAGCCACCGGGGCGATCAGCAGCACGACGGCGACGTTCTCGACGAACATGGAGATGAAGCCCGACAGGACACAGATGGCCAGCATCGCCCCGCGGGCGGTGCGCGTCTTGTCGACGAGCCACTCGGCCATCACCGCCGGCATGCGCGACTGCAGGAACACGTCGGCCAGCACCATCGTGCCAAAGAACAGCCCGATGACGTTCCAGTTGATTTCCTGGAACAGGGCCTCATGCCAGTGCAGCACGCCGGCCAGCACCAGCACCACCGACCCCGCGCAGGCGACGATCGAACGCCGCGTGGGAAACACCACGAACAGCGCGTAACAGGCCACGAAGATGCCCACGGCGGTCCATTGCTGTGAATTCATTGAGTCCTTCTCTAAACAAGCGCCGCGTCCAAGTCAACCCTGCCCGCGGATTCAGGGCTGAACCTGTGTGTAATGATAGAGGAACACCGCCGCCGCAACGGCTACATTCAGCGAATCGGTCCCCAGCTGCATCGGGATGACGACCTTGCGGTCGCACAGGGCGGCAAAGTCGGACCGCAGACCTTGGGCCTCGTTGCCAAACAGCAGCGCGGTTCGCCCGCCGTGGCGCGCCGAGGCCAGCGCCTCCGCGTCGTCAGCCAGAACCGCCCCCACTGCTTCAAAAGCGTGCGAGCCCTTGAGGGCGGCCACGTCGGCCGCCAGGTCCGCCGAACGCACGAGGTTGAGGCTGAAGATCGTGCCCATCGACACGCGGATCGACTGGCGGTAGAACGCGTCGCAGCAATCGGGGCCGACGATCACCATGTCGGCGCCGAAGGCGCTGCTGATGCGCAGCAGCGCGCCCATGTTGTCGGGCTTGGTGATTTCCGATAGCACCACCGCCGTGGCGCGTGGGGCCAGGCCGGCCGCAGCGGCTTCCAGCGTGACGGCCTGTCCGCGGCGGCCGCACGCGATGATGCCCAGGTGGAAATGGAACCCGACGATCGCGCTGAGCAGGTCCGCCGGGGCGATGTACACGGGCACCTCGGGCGGAACATGCGGGAGGATCTTGTCCGCCTGGCGGTCGGCCACCAGCACCGACTCGACGCCGTAGCGGCTGGCCAGCAGGCGTCGCACCACCATCTCGCCTTCGGCGATGAATCGCCCTTCCAGCCGCGCCAGCTCGCGATCTTTGAGATTGCGGTAGACGCCGATTCGCTCGTCGTCGATGGTCGTCACAAAATATGTCGCCGGCGATTCGGGCACGACTGGCTCTTCAGGTTCGGTACGGGACGCCGACGTCGGCCACGATCACCTCGCCGGTGAACTCAGCCGCGCCGGGCTCGTCGAAGCCCTTCTTGCGGGCGACGAAGGTGACGGTCATCACCGCCTTGACGACCGGACCGGTGGGCAGGCCGCTGTCGCAGTCCAGTCCGGTGGGGATGTCCACCGCCAGCACGGGACGGGCGGCGGCGACGATCTGAGCGACGGCCGTCGCGGCGGCGCCTCGCAGCGGCCCGCTCACGCCGGTGCCGCCAACGGCGTCGATGACCAGTTCGCACTCCGCCAGGCGCCCGCCCAGGTTCGCAACGGCGCTTTCGGTCAGGGCGTGGATCTCGTGACCCAGGGCCCGGATGGCTTTGAAGTTGACCAGCGCGTCGCCTTCGATGCGATCGATCGGCGAGATGATAAAGGTGGACACCACCGCCCCGCGCAGCGCCAGATGCCTGGCGGCCACAAAGCCGTCGCCGCCGTTATTGCCCGCCCCGGCCACCACGGCCACGCGGCGGGCGACGGGGCTGCCCAGGAACCGGCAGGCCGCGTCGGCGACCTGTCTGCCGGCGTTCTCCATCAGGATGACGCCGGGGATTCCGAGTTCCTCGATGGCCCAACGGTCGACAGCCCGCACGTCCTGTCGCGACAGAGCGGTCATGGCGAGGCTCGCTACATGGCCTCTTCGATGGCTTCTTTCAGATCGGCTTTCTGCTGGAGGCCGACGAACTTCTTGACGACCTGCCCGTCCTTGAAAATCATCAGCGTCGGAATGGCCGTGATACCGAAACGCCGGGCGGTTTCCTGGGCGCTGTCGGTGTCGAGTTTGGCGATCTTGGCGCGTCCGGCCAGATCGTCAGCCAACTGGTCGATGACCGGGCCAAGCATCTTGCAGGGCATGCACCACTCGGCCCAGAAATCCACCAGGGCGGGCACGTCGCTCTGGAGTATTTCCGCCTCGAAGTTGTCGTCGGTCAGTTCCACAACATTTTTGGAACTACTCATCTGGGCGGCTCCTGAAAAGGGTCACAGTTCTCACAGCGAATCATAGTAGCCCCCGTGAGCAAGTCAACAACATGTGGCGTAAAAACCCGCGAGCGGCAACCCCATACCCAACCGCGGCACGCCCATGGCGACCCGCGAAAAACAAAAACACGTGTCGCCATGCCACCCGTCGGCAAGTCACAGTTCGCCCTGCGCCCATGACCCTTCGTCGGAAGTCATCGGCGGTTTATGGGCCACAGAGCTGAGGATTTTGCATGTTTCATCCTTTATGGGTTTTGGCCCCGGAGGGGCCTTCGTGCTTAGCCCAGGGCGCCGGGCGAGCGTAGCGAGCCCAAGCCCTGGGAATGATGCGTAGATTCAATGAGCCCCGGAGGGGCGGCCGTGACGATGGCAGACAATTACGTCCGCCCCTCCGGGGCTCGATGCGGAGGGGACCTGAACCCAGGGCTTGGCCCTGAAGTCTGCTGTCGCAGCCTTCAGCCCTGCGCCCTGGGCTAAGAACGCTTTGCCCCTACGGGGCAAGGCAGCCTCGCTGAAGTTATGCAAGACTCTCAGCTCACAGAGCCAAGAAGAGCCGAAGACGGGGATCCTGCATCTCTTATGCCCATCTTCTCGTTGTTCTCTGCGTCTCTGTGGCCCAACTCAGCTTTTCTATTCGTCGCCGGCCTCTGCAGGCTGCTTTGCGGGCTCGTCGGCGTTCTGGGGCTTGGCCATCGGCGCAGCGGGCTTGCTGGCCGGTTGACTGGCGGCGCCGGCGAGGCTGATCTTCACCACGCGATTTCGGGTCATGCGAACGACGTCCAGGCGCAGTTCGTCCTGTCCGGTCAGGGCCTGGCAGAACTCCTTGGCCGAGCCGACAGGCTTGTTGTTCACGTGCGTGATGACCTCATAGGGCTTGAGCCCGCCGACCGAGGCCTTGCTGCCGGGCTCGATCTTGGCGCAGATCACGCCCGGGTCGCCGGGATTCTTGTGGAAGTACCGGCGCACTTCGAAGGTCATTTCGGCCACCGTCAGGCCCAGCGGCTCGCTCTTGTAGCGGGCGGCCGAGACGTAATGAGCGGGGCTGGGCTCGACGGTCATGGTCTTGCGCTGGAGCTTGCCGTCGGCAAAGTACTCGACGTCCACGTCCTTGCTGAATCCGATGTCGGTCAGGGCGCGGGTGATATTGTCCTCAGCCGGGGCCCAGGGCGTGGGAATCTCGTCAAAATACTGCTCGGGCACGCCGTCGAGGCGGGCCCACGGGAACGGCTGGCGGGAGAATGCATATTCCTGCACCTGGATTTCGATCGGCGCGGGACGGTCCTTGACGTGGAATCGCAGCAGCACGTCGCCGAGTTTGAGACCGATCTTGGCCGCGGGGCTGTCGGGGTAGACGTACGCCACCAGCGCGCCGCTTTGCCCGTCGTGCGTCAGATCGGAAACCTTGTTGATCCGCGCCAGCTCGGGGTCCATCGACTGGAGCACCACGCCCAGCCACGCCAGGCGGTTCTCCTGCTCTTCGGTCAGCGGAACGTTGCCCCCGTCGGAGGCGGCCACCAGGTCCTTCATCACGTCCTGCATGTGGGCCACGGGCGTGGTCTGCAATCCGCCGGAATACCGCCGCTCGGGCGCGCCGGGCTTGGGGCGGCGCGCCAGCGGAAAGGCCACGAGGCGGCCCTCGGGATCGAAAATGAAGTTGTTGTCATCAGGACCGGCCACGCCGGGGTAGACCATCCTCTTCCAGCCCAGGGCATAGCTCATGATGCGGCTGTGCATGTAATAGGGCACGAGGGCTTCGCCCTGGAGTCGCACCTCGGCCGAGAGCAGGGCCTGGCGCTGGTACTTCGTGATGTCCCGCGGCGACAGCGGCGCGCCGCCGGGCAGGGGCTTGTCGAGCTTGGCGACGAAGCAGTCATAATCCTTCAGCGAGGACTCGAACCGCCCGGCGAGTTCCTCGCCCTTGGGCGAGAACACGCTGACGCGTGCGAGGCGAGCGGTGATCTTGGGCGTCAGCGGCGCCAGCACCAGTACGGTCCGGTCGTCCAGCAGGACGCCCAGCACTTTTCGCTCGGTCTTTTCAGCGTCTTCCTCGCCGCGGTACCGCCCGCTCTGGCCGGGCATCTTCTTGGGGCTGCGGAAGCTCAGCGAAACCCGCAGCACCGTGCTCATGGCGTTCTTGCTGCACGTGGCCAGCAACTCCTCCATCTTCTTGCGGTCGTACATCTTCCACTGCAGGGGCGAGCCCTTCCACGAATCGTCCACCGGAAGCGAGCGGTCCATTACCACCGCTACCGGCGTTCCGGTCTTCGTCACGACCAGCGTTCCCGGTTCCCCCGGTGAAAGCTTCTTGTCCTTGAGGTTCACGTAGACCGCGTCTGAGCCGCCCCGCGAGCTCAGATACCACTCCGCATTGGTCTCGTCATATTCCACGACGCGGTACGGCCCCTTGGCGGCCGCGTCGAACACCAGCGGCTTGGCGCCGGTCAACGGTTTTTCCGTGTCGATAAAGACGCCGTCATGGTCTGCCGCGACGGCGGCGATGCTGGCCGGGACCACCTGCTCGCCAAATCGCACTTCGATCTTCTTGATGAATCGCGGGTGGATCATCAGGTCGTTGCTGACCACGCGGGTGGGCGAGATCACGTAGGCGGGCACCTCGATGGGGCGCTCCTGATCGAGCGACATTTCCGGTCCCAGCACGCGGATGCTGGAATTGGATCGCGGCGCCTCGCCCTTGTCGTACTGCACGGTGTATTCCACGCGGGCGACCGAATCGGCCAGCCCCTTGAGCACGTCTACGGCGGAGACTTCGGCCTCATCGGTGGCTGGCTGGCTCTGCGCCGCCGGGCCAAGAAAGGGGCACGCCCCGCCGTGGAACCACGTTACCGCCACCACGCCCGCGATTGCCGCCACGATGACTACCGCCGCCAGTGTCTTGCGCATAGTGTTGTCCTTGTTCCGAGAAGGGTTATTCTTTTTCATAGTCGCGGGAGAAGTCCACGACAATCTGCCGCGTCAGACCGTTGCGCATGATCGTGAACAGCGCCCGGTGCTTGACCGCCACGTTCTTGATCATCTCGGCGTGGATCTTCTTGAGGTCGTCGAGGGTCTTGACGTCGGCGCCTTCGACCTTGAGGATGATGTCCTGCCTCTCCAGGCCGGCCGATCCGGCGTTTCCGGGCCACTTGATCCCGTACACGAAGATGCCTTCCTTGCAGTAGAAGTACAGGTCTTCGTTTTCAAACTGGTTGATGGTCTTGATGGTCATGTCCCATCGCGGCAGGGCCAGCTCCTCGCCCTCGACCTTTCCCTTTTCGCGCGGGGTCAGGACGATGCTCATCGCCTTGCCCTCGCGCAGGATGTCGAACGTGGCGGGCTTGCCCTTGGCCAGCAGCCCCAGCACCTTGTTGACCGCGGGGAGATCTTCCTCGCGCATCGCCGTCAGGGCGGCGCCGTTGACCTTCAAAATACGGTCGCGCGCCTTGATGCCCGCACGCTGGGCCGGGCTCTCGGGGTCCGGGTCCGCCGCGATCACCCCGCTGTCGCCCTCAAAGTAGATGTTGCGGTTGAAGTCTTTCAGCGGCTGGAGCTGAAGCCCCGTCCACGACCAGTTGACCTTCTTGAACTGGCGAAGCTGCGCGACGATCAACTTGACCGTCGAGGTGGGGATGGCAAAGCCCAGGCCGTCGCTGCCCGAGGCCCCGCGGGCGTTGATGCCCACGACGCGACCTTCGGTGTCGACCAGCGGACCGCCGCTGTTGCCGGGGTTGATCGCCGCGTCGGTCTGCAGCCACAGGCTGTACTCGCTGTTGCCGCGAAGGTACCGCCGCGTGCAGGAGATGATCCCCTGCGAGACCGAGCGGCTCAGCCCGTACGGGGCGCCCATCGCCATGACGAAGTCGCCTTCCTTCAGCGCGTCGCTGTCGCCGAACTGCGCCCAGGGCAGGGCCGAGGCCTTGTCGGTCGGCGGCAACTGCAACTGCACCAGCGCCAGGTCGGTGTCCTTGTCCGAGCCAATCACCTTGGCGTCGACGCCGCGACCGTCGTACAGCATCGCGCGGACCTCGACGGCTTTGTCGATCACGTGCCAGTTAGTCAGCACCTCGCCCTTGTCAGAGATGATGACGCCGCTGCCGAAGGCTTCCTGCGTGACCTTGCGGCCCGATTCGTGCGTCTCGCTGAGCACCTTGATGAAGACCACGGCCGGGAAGACCTTGTCGGTGGCGCGGCGGATGATCTCGCGGAAATCCTGCACCGTCTGCTTGGGGGCAGGTTTCGACGCCGCCTGCGCCATAACGGCCGCCGGAAGGGCAAGAAACGCCAGGGCGGCCGAAATCACTGCAATGACACGCATCAATTTCATTGAAGACTCCTTCGCAGGAAGGCCCAAAATGCCCCCATGCTCACGGTGCCCTGAGGGCGTCAGTATCATGTATGAGAGTATCCTCCGCCTGGGCCATTGTCCACCGCTTTCATCGCCAGGGCGTAAGCTCCGTCAAAGGGGAAGAGCCGCCATGCCCTGAACTTCTCAAAAAGAAGAAAACCGAGGACGAGGACGAAACAGCGGATTAACCTCTGGACCTCTGCGTCTCTGTGTCGCAATTCCGTTGAGATTCGCACCGCCCGCACCAAAAGCGATTTGTGCCCGACGCGGCGTCGGTTATTGTAGTTGTAGCCACCGGTCCGGTCCCGCGGCCGAAGGAGAGCCTGACGATGCAGACCCTGATTATCGCAATGACTCTGCTGGCGACGCCTGCCTCACCCGCCCAGACGCCGCAGCCTCACGACCTTCTGGCCGGGGCTTCCTGGAAAGGCACCCAAGCCTCGTTCACCGTCGCCGATCCGCAGGCCTATGCCGGGCTGCTGACCACCGCCGCCGCTTCCATCAACGGTAAAGCGGTCGGCCCGCTGCTGGAGGGCATGGCGTATGAGAGCTATCCCGCCGACGCGGCGATGCTGGTCAAGGGCGCCAACGTGATCACGTTCCGTCCCGGCAAAGGCGCCAGAGGCGCCGCCCTCAAGTTGCTGGCCTACACCCCGCAAATGCTGGCGGTTGATTCCGGACCGATGCTCGGAGCCATCAGCAGCGACTTCTTCACCGTCACCTGCCGCACGAACTGCCCGGCGGCCGTCACCGTCACCGCCAGGCCCGTTGACCCCTCCGGCGGCAAGGAGACCTCTGCCTCGTCGCCGCGCGGATACTATCACCGCCTGAAGATTCCCCTGGCGCCGGGAGTGAAATCATTCGCCTACACGCTGAAGCTGACATCGCCGGCGGCTACCAAGACCGAAGGTCCGTACACGGTGAGAGTGCCCGGTGTCGGCGGCGGCCCGCTGCGGATTGCAGCCGCCGGGGACAGCCGCTCTCATCCGCAGGCGTGGGGCGGCGTGGCGGCGGCGATCGCCGCGGCCAAGCCCGACCTGGTCGTGCTGACGGGCGACTACGTTCACTACGGGCAGATCGACAGCGCCTGGGACAGCCAGTTTTTCGGCCCGGCCAAGGAAATGCTGGCGACCGTTCCGACCTACGGCGTTCTGGGCAATCATGATCAAAGCGCGACGGTCTTCTTCCAGATGTTCTACGGGCCCACGGGCCAGGGCAACACGCGCAACTGGTCGCAACAGTTCGGCGACGTGCTGCTGATCGGAATCGACGGCGGTCCGCGAGGCGCCTCGGCCAAATGGCTCCCCCCGGTCCTGGAGGCCAACACCACCGCCCGCTTCATCTTCCTGGCCAACCATTACCCCGCCTACTCCTCGGGCCCCCACGGCGACGAGAAGGGGCTGGTCACCAACAGCCGCAACCTGATCATGCCCCTGCTGGTCAACGCCGGCGCGACGGCCATGATCGCCGGACATGACCACGACTACGAGCGCAGCGAACCGCCCGGCGGCGTGGCGTGCATCGTCACCGGCGGCGGGGGCGCGCCGCTGTATAAGATTGATCCCAAAGCCGCTGCCAAGAACCCGCACTCGAAGTTCTTCAGCGGCGTGTACAACTACTGCATCTTCGAGATCGACGGCGACTCATGCACCCTCAAGGCGTACGATCTCGAAGGCAAGCTGCTCGACCAGGCCACCTACAAAGGCAGAGCCGCGGCGGCGAAAAAGGCCGGATGAGGAAATGCCATCGACCACAGCGGGTCAGGCGAACTCTTCAATCACCCGCACCGCCTCAGCGCAACCGTCTTCCGCTTTCATTTGCGCCCCGAGGCGAGCGGCCGCAACGGCCATCGGCCTGCTGTCGAGGCATTCGCTGATGCGCTGCGCCAGACGCCGCGCGGTCAGCTTTTGGTACGGCAAGGGCGGCGGCGCGGCCCCGTGCCCCTGCAGCACGCCGGCCCAGTATCCCTGGTCCATCAGGTGCGGCACGACGACCGCGGGCACGCCCGCCCGTGCCGCCGCGTGCGTCGCGCCCGCCCCGCCATGGATCACCACGCACGCCGCGTGCGGAAACAGCAATTCGTGCGGAATGTAGTCGACAAAGAGAACACGGCCGCCGCCTGTGTCGCCACCGAGCCCGGCCCAGCCTCGCTGCACCACGCTGCGGCAGCCGACCATCGCCAGGGCCTCGGTCACTACCGCCCCCAGACCCTCGGCCCGGCCAACGGCCATCGAACCAAAACTCACCACCACCGGCCGATCTTCGTGGGCAAGAAACTCCACCAGCGGCGGCGGGAGGGTGAAGTCCGGTTCGTCCAGCACCCATCGCCCGGTCCAGTGGAACGAGTCAGGCACGTCGGCGTACGGCGGCACCAGCGCCGGCGAAACGCCCACGAGATTGCACCGCGGCGAGAGGGCGTCGTAGAGCGTGAAGTGTACACGTTGCCCGCCCAGACTGCGGATCCGGCGGCGGTATCGCCGGGCATAAACGGCATTTTGGGCAAACTCCGCCAACTTCCACATCAGGCGATTGATCGCCGGGCCGAAGTTTGGCGCCCCCATCGGCGGCGCCGCGCCCGTCGGCAGCATCATCGGCGCCAGCACCACGCCGACCCACGGTATGCCCTGGCGGATGATCGCTTCCTGGGCGAACACGGCAGTGGGATGGCAGATCGCCACGTCGAAACCTTTGCACAGGGCCCGCACGTCGGCAAATTGACGCTCTGCCCCGCGCAGCATCAGGTCGCCGATCAGCAGATGCGTCTGGCGCAGCAGCGAACCGGTGCCCAGAAACCGAGCGAACACGTCTTCCAGCACCGCGTCGGTCAGGTCGTCCCCCACCGCCGCGAATTGCACGCCCGCACGGGCCGCCAGCGGCTCGAACCGCCCCGCCGTCGCCAGCACCGCCCGGTGCCCCGCCGCGTTGAGCGCGCGGCCGAGGGCGACGTACGGCTGTACGTCGCCCATCGAGCCCCAGGTAACCATCAGGATGTCGAGCGGCCGCGCCATAACCTCATCATACCGCGCGCCGCCAGGCCCCAGAGGGGCCTTCGTGCTTAGCCCAGGGCGCCGGGCGAGCGAAGCAAGCCCAAGCCCTGGGAATGATGCGTAAATTCAATGAGCCCCAGAGGGGCGGCCGTGAGGATGGCAGACAATTACGTCCGCCCCGCCGGGGCTCGATGCCGCGGGGACCTGAACCCAGGGCTTGGGCCTGAAGTCTGCTGTCGCAGCGTTCAACCCTGCGCCCCGGGCTAAGAACGCTTTGCCCCTACGGGGCAAGGCTGCCCCGCTGAAGTCTCCGCGATCTCTGCGGTGAAATCTCCGAGCTTGGCTTACTCGGACTTGATCTCGATCTTGCGCGTGGTGGCGGCCGTCGCTCGCGGCAGCGTCAGCGTCAGTACGCCTTCCTTGAACGAGGCCTCAATGCGGTCTCGATCGATCTCATCGCTGACGGCAAAGGCGCGGAAGTATTGCCCGCGGACAAAGCCGGCGTAGGTGGTGTTGTAGTGCGGTCCGGGGCCTTCGGCGCGGGCGTCGGCGTAGATGCTCAGCACGCCTTTCTCGACGCGAATGTCGATCGAGTCGCTCTTGGCGCCGGGCAGCTCCGCGGCCAGGACCGTCGTACCGTCCTTGGTTTCATACAGGTCGACGAGCGGGCTGAAGGTGTCTTCGCCCATCTCGCGGGGCATCGTTCCCGATTGAACCTTGGGATTGTCGTTCTTTGCCATGGTGTATCTCTCCTTGAGCGAGCTTACTGAACCGAAATCTGCTTGGGACGCGCCGCCTCGCTCTTGGGCAGGCGCACCGTCAGGAGGCCGTTGACCAGCGAGGCCTCGACCTTCTCGGCGTCGACGCGGTCGGGCAGCACAATGGTGCGGCTGAAGTCGCCGCTGCCGCGCTCGCAGCGCTGATACTTGACCTCGTCCTCGGCCGGAGCCTTCTTGACGCCCTTGATCACGAGAGTCTCGCCGGTGATGGAGATGTCCACGTCTTCGCGCTTCACGCCGGACATTTCGCACTCGACGATCATGTCGTCGCGGCCGTTGTACACGTTGACCGGCGGATACACGCCCCCGCCGATCTGCTGGCCCAGGGCCATCCCCTTGCCGAACAACCGGTCCAACTCGCGCTGCATGTACCGCAAGGAACTGAACGGATCAAACGCACCGGGAAATCGAAATATCGCCATGTTTGTACTCCTTACTTGCTAGGGAACCATTCACCCAAGGTTGGAGCAAAGCCAGTGCCAAAACAAAGCAGATGCCGCTGCAGCAATGATTTATGATATCCGCCCCGATTGAAGCTCATGCCAATCTGGCAGAAATACCGCCCCACAGCACCTCACAGCTTCTTTGTGCTGTATCCCGTTTCCTTAAAGATATCTTGTGCCTTTTGCCCGGCCAGGAAGGCCAGAAACCGCTTGGCGATCTCGGGCGACTTCGATGTCGACAGGCGCGCGGCCACTACGGGCGAAACCGGCGACTGTTCAGGCGGCAGGCGGATCGTCGCCACCTCGTCGCCCAGGGCGGCGGCGATGGCATCCCAGACGATGGCGGCATCGACGCTCTTCATCTTCACCCACACGCCCAGTTCGTTGACGGTCAGGGCTTCCTGCAGGCGCTGGGGCGGAATATGCACATCGGCCTGCGTCAGCATGATCGCTGAAGTGCGTCCTATCTGCGTGCTGGGATTCTTGCCCAGCCCGACTCGCAGATCGCCCGCGGCCAGATCTGCCAGGCCTTTAAGCGAGCGGGTCTTCTCGTTTTCCCTGCGCACAATGATGACCGGCACGAGGTACGCCACGGTCTGTCGCTGGACCACGCGCTCGGGCGCAAGTTCCTCCATCCGTTCGATGTACCATCCGTCGCCGGGCATAAAGAGGTCGGCGCGGCCGTCTTCCCGCGCGCGGGCCAGCACCTCGCCGCTGCCGCCGTAGTCGCACTCGACCTTGATCCCGCTCTCGGCCTGGAACGCGGCCGCCAGCTTATCCGCCACCGGGCGCAAGCCCGCGCCAGCATAAAGCCTCAGTGATCCCGCCTCGGGCGCGGAAGGGTACGTCAGCGCTATCGCAGCGATAGCGGCCCCGGCCATCAGCAGAGCAATCAGCGGTTTCTTCATGGCGCGCTCTGCGGCTGCGAGGCGGGCGCGACCTTAACGCCTTTGACGTATTCAGCCCGGCCGAAGATGTCCGACACCTTGAACGAGTGCTTCAGGAAGATCGGTTTGGCGGCGTCGGAGCGGACGAACTCGACGAACTTGAGGGCCTGCTCCCGGCGTTTGCTCGACGCCAGCAGCACCAGCCCGACCTTCACGGGTGTCAGGTAATAGCTCTTGCCGCTGGCGCTGGTGATGGCGTCGACGCCGGGGCGCGGCAGGGCGGCATCGATGTTGATGACGTCCAGATCCTTGCTCCGCAGCGCCGCCACCGCCTGCCAGACGATCGCGGCGTCGGCCTGGTTCATGATGACCTGGTTGGCGACCCACGAGCCACTGCGGTGCGTGGGGATCTTCTTGGTTTCGTTGAGCTTTGCAAAGTCGACCCCGCCGCGCGAGAAGATCGTCGGCAGCAGCCAGCCCATCGTCGAGTGCTCGTAGTCGGTCAGGTAGACCCGCACGTCGGGGCGCTGCAGATCAGCCAGCGACGCGATCTTCTTGGGGTTGCCTTTCTGCACGACCAGCACGGGCACCAGTTCGCCGACGGTCCAGACGTCGGTGCCCAACTTGCGCTGCACGCACTGGTCCATGAACGGATCATGCGCGACGTACAGGTCGCCCTGCTGGCCCATCTCGATCCTGGCCATCAGCTCGCCGGAATCACCGGAACTGATCTCGACCTTGCCCAAAGCGCCGCTCTGTTTGTCCTTGTCACTGAGCGACGCCCAGTAAGCCTCCGCCAGATCGTGAAACAACGGCGTCATGGTTCCACCGACCAAACACTGCGGACCAGGGGCCTTGGCCGGCCAGAGCACCACGACCAATGCGGCCAGTATCGCCGCGGCAAACAATACGGTAACAATGCGTTTCATCTCGTGGCGCTCCTCGATTCATCGGCCACCAGCCGCCCGCCGCTCATGACGCCCACGCGGTCGCCAAGTTGCTGAGCTTCGGCCGGATTATGGCAGATGTGAATCGTCGTTAGAGAGTACTGCTCGTGAACGCGTTTGAGCAGGAGGCTGATCGTTTCGCGGGTGGCTTCGTCCAGGGCGCTGATGGGTTCGTCCAGCAGCAGCAGTCGCGGGCGCCGCGTCAGGGCGCGGGCCAGGGCCACCTTCTGC
The DNA here is from genome assembly GCA_039680605.1 of Planctomycetaceae bacterium. NCBI lineage: Bacteria > Pseudomonadati > Planctomycetota > Planctomycetia > Planctomycetales > Planctomycetaceae > Planctomycetaceae bacterium. The sequence goes on from JBDKTA010000028.1 coordinate 15,015, forward strand.
CGCTCGCCCCCGCTGAGGCGCCCCACACGCCGCCCCAGCAGCGCGCTGACGCCCAGCCCCTCGGCCATCTCCTCGACGCGCTCGATAATTTCGTGGCGGCCCAGGCCCAGCAGGTCCAGCGCGAAGGCGATATTGCCAAAGACGTTCAGGTGCGGAAAAAGCCCGCCCTCCTGGGGCACATACCCGATCGCGCGGCGGCACGGATCGAAAGCCGTCACGTCGCGGCCGTCGATGGCGACGCGCCCGCTGACCATCTCCTGCAGGCCGCAGACGGCCTTCATCAGCAGCGTCTTTCCGGCGCCGGTGTGCCCCATGAGGATGAAGTACTGCCCGGCGGGAACGGACAGGCTGACGTCGTCGACGATGAAGTCGCCGGCCCGGAGCGTCACGTTGCTCAGTTCCAGGCCGTTCATACGATGTTGCCCTCCGGCGCCAGCCAGTGTACCAGCACCAGCGAGACGCCCGCCAGGGCGAGCATGACCAGGGCGATAGCCACAGCCGTGGCGATGTTGCCGGTGCTCAACTCCAGCCAGAGCGTGGTAGGCATGGTCAGCACTCGCGGGCCGGTGCCGACGAAGACCATGATCGGGGCGAATATCCCCAGCGCGCGAGCCCAGGCCATGACGCCCCCGGCGATCAGCCCGTTGCGCGCCAGCGGCGCCGAGACGCGGTAGAACGTCTGCCACGTCGTGCATCCCAGCACGCGCGAGACCTGCTCGAGGTTGGGGTCTACGCCGTTGAAGGCGGCCTTGGCCGAGCGGATGCAGTACGGCACGGCTACCAGGTACTGGCACATGACAATGCCCGCCCCGGAGACGGTCGAGAGGTTGGCGCTTTCCATGGCGGTGCGGATGAACTGTCCGAACCCGAAATTGAAGAACGCCAGCAGCGAGATGCCCGTCACCACCGGGGGCAGAACGATGGGCACGTCGACGAGGGTGTCGCAGAACGCCCGCAGCGGAAAGCGGTACCGGCTCAGGGCGTAGCCGATGGGAATGCCGGTGACCAACACAAGGATCAGCGTCGTCAGCGAAGTCGCCAGACTCATGCGGATGGCAAAGAGCATCTGGTCCCGCGTCAGCAGGTCAAGGATATCGCCCGGGCCGAAGGAACTGGAGAACAGATACCCCACATTGGCGGCCACCAGGCCCAGGATCAGCAGCACGAACAGCGTCAGCATCCCCCCGCACACGTAGTGCAGCGGCGAGCGGGACGACGAGGCTGAAGCGTTGCGATAACTCATGTAAATCTCTTACGCTTGTGAGGGCGACAATGGGACAAGTTTCCGTCGGCGACCTCAGGAGCCCCCCAGTTCCGGCGGGCCTCCGGGCGGGCTCTGCCCGCCGCTGTCGGCGGAACCGCGCCAGCCCAGGATCCGCAGCGGATAGAACAGGCGCGAGACGAGGTTGCTGTAGATGCCCGTCGTGACGTAGCGCATGATGTGGGTGACGCCGGCCGACCCGGGCTCGGGCATGGCCACCGCCATCGCCACCGCGCCCATCCGCGCCAGAAGACTCATCAGGAACGTCACGTGGTAGTTGTTCCAGACGAAAGGCCCCATCACGATGGGGCTGGTCTTGAGCCACTCGAACGCCCAGGCGAGGTAGCCGCCCAGAAGACTTCCGGCCAGACCGCCAACGCTGATGAGCACGGCATGCGTGGCGATGAAGCGGCTGCGCCCCCGCCCGTCGGCGAAGCTCAGGATGATGCTGTTCTGGGCCAGTTGCACGCCCATCCACCCGGTTCCGCCCATGAGCATCGAGGTGCTCATGATCAGCCAGGCCCCCACCGGCGCCTCCGGCGAGAGCCACGTCTCGCTGCCCCATCCGGTGACGCCATGGACCCACGCCGCCACGGCATTGATCGCCCCGGCGACGAACGACGGATTCGGCGTCAGCGGGCTGGCCAGGAAATACGGCATCACCGACAGCACCGTCAGACAGCCGCCGAAGATCAGCACCGGACGCCTTCCCCAGCGGTCGATCAGACGCCCCCAGCCCTTGCACCCGATCAGCCCCACCACCGGCGCCAGGATCATGAACAGTCCGTCGGTCCCGGTCTGGCTGAACTTCAACCGCTCCAGAACGTCCAGCCACATGAACTGGCTGCCGAGCATGGCCGCAAACGTGATGATCATCCCGTACGTGACGTAGTAGCGGAAGCTGCGGTCGCGCATGGGCAGGACGATGTACTGGGCCATCTGGGCAATCGAGCCGCCCAGCGAGAGCTTGCCCGTGCGCGAGGGCAGGGTGCCGGGCACTTCGGCGTCGCTCTCGCGGCTGCTCGGGACGATCTCCCGCAGGCGGCGGAAGAGCAGGATGTCCAGCGTGCCCATGACGGCCGAGAAGACGAAGATCCCGCAGACGCACCAGAACAGCAGCGGCTGATGCTCCATGGTCATGGGCAGTTTCTGCCCGTCGCTGCCGAAGCGGGTCAGGCTGTCCAGCGCCACCGCCAGGACGATCGCCACGGGGATGTTCACCAGCAGCGACAGGCGGCTGCGATGGGCGAAGTATCGCCCGCGGATTCGCCGCGGGATCAGGTCGCCCATCCACGTCCACCATGCCGGCACGGACAGGGCGGCCAGGAAGGCGCTGGCCAGCATCACCGCCTGCATGGTCCACACCGCCCATCGCGCTGGAAGGGAGGGAACCCACGCCAGCATCGCCACCAGCGGGATCAGCGCCACCACCGCGTACAGCACGCGGCTGACGGTGGCGAAGTCCAGGAACTGGTGCTTGGTCAGACCCGTGCGCTCGATCAGCAGCGCGGCGATCAGGTTGCCCAGCGTCGCCAGAAACGGCAGACCGGCCAATAGGCCGAAGTCGAAGTCGGTGAACCCCAGCGCGCGGCAGAACAGCGTGACGCGGCTGCCCGTCACGCAGACCATCCACACCGTTCCGAACATCCAGGCCGCCGTGACCGTGCGCAGGGCGGTCCGCAGCTCCGGGCCGCGAACCGCCAGGGCGGGAACCTCATCGTATGATTTATGACGCCACGACATAAAAACAGTAATCGATCCCCAAGCGGTAGCCGGGGCAAGGCGTGGGAGCAATCCCATGACCCTGAACGGACAGTAGAGAGCATTCCGACCGTCTGCTCAACACTTTTTGTGCCCGTTAATGGTTCACCCTCGCCGGTGGAATATCGCCCCGCGGCGTCTGCGTATCTCCTCCGTTACCGATGGGGGAAAAGTCGCGGCGGAGGCACTAGATGAAGAAGTAATTCGTTGTGTGAATTACTTCTTCATTTGAGGCGGAGTACCCTGCCCAGCGCAAGTATTCATCAAAGCCACACAACGGCTTTGATAAATACTTGGTGCCTCCGCCGCGACTTTTTCCCCATGACTGAGGCATTACGCGTCTGCGACTTTTTGCCTTGAAAGCCGCCGGCAGAGGGAGTATAGTGCCCGGCTCGCGATACGTTATGCAGTCCACAGCAGAAGGTGATTCATGCATTACAACCATAGAATGTCCGCACGCAAGCGTGCCCGCAAGAGTGGTTTCCGTGCCCGCATGCGAACCGCCAACGGGCGCAAACTCATCAGCAGAAAACGCCGCGTCGGCAGAAAAGTCCAGGTCGTCTAAGCAGGCGGGGCTGCGCTGCGTGCTCTTGAGCGCTCCTGCCCCTGAAGGATTTGCCGCGCCAGGGGCGGCTCCCTCACCGGTTCGACCGCCGGGCGATGCGCAGCCGCGGCGGGTTGCCCCGTTGCCTGAGGCTTTGCGTCACTTCTTTTGCGGAATCAGATCGATGATCGGCACCTGCGGTCTGCACAAGAATCGCACCCGCGGCGCTCGACCGCGCTCCAGACCGATGCCCCGCGAGACCACCAGCGTTCGCCCGCGGCCGATATCGCTCAGACCCGCCGCCCAGCTTCTGGGGACGGTACTGAACGTGATAATCGGCCCCCAGAATGGCAGGCGCACCTGTCCGCCATGCGTGTGCCCGGCCAGCAGCAGGTCGGCGTTAACGTCGCCCAGGGCATAGTCGGGCCGGTGTCCCAGAACGATGCGGAACGCCTGACAAGGCGGAATGGAGGCCGCGCGCGAATCTTCCTCCGACAGCAGCGTCAGCCGCACCTCGCCCAGATCTATCGACCTTGTGCGCTCGGCCGTCACGATCTCCAAGCCTTCGAACGATTTGATCCAGTCCTCGTCGTCTATGTTGCCGCGCACCGCAAAGCAGCCCAGGGGAGCCTTCAGGTTCGCACGGCGCAGGACGTCGTTGAGGGCTTGGACCTGCACGGTGCGCCCACCGAACTCTTCATGAATATAATCGCCGGCGAAGAGGATCAGGTCGGGCTTCTCCTCCGCAACGCGCCGCAGCACGTCCTGCTCGTAGGGGCCGATGTTGTCGGTCTGGATGTCGGCCAGCAGCGCGATGCGCAGCGGCTTGGTGATCTTGGACGAGCGGACCTGGTAATGCGTGATATCGAGCCACTGCGGCTCGATCAGGAACGCCTCCGCGCCCGCCCAGCCCACCACCGCCGCCAGCAGAGCGTGAGCGACCGCCACACCGCGGCGCCTTCGCCACGACAGCACCGCCACGGCAGCAAAGTACACCAGGCCCGCCGCAACCAGCCCCGACCCCGCCAGCGTCGCTGTGGCGAATCTGTGCCCATCGGCCAAGACCATCGCCGCAACCAGATCCAGCGCCCCCAGCAGGGCGATGCACCCCGCCCGCAGCGTGCGGGTGTTATAGCGTGACACGGCGTATCCGCACGCCAGCGCCGCCGTGCCTACGACGAGCAGATGGATGGTAATCATGAACCGCCGTCCATCATCGCGATGCGGCGGGCATGGCGGCCGCCGTCGAAGGGCGTTTCCAGCCAGACTCGCACGATCTGCAGGGCCAGGTCGAGGCTGATCGTGCGGGCGCCCAGCGAGAGCACGTTGGAATCGTTGTGACGCCGGGCCAACTCGGCGGTTTGCACGCTCCAGCACAGGGCGCATCGCACGCCGGCCAGACGGTTGGCGACCATCGCCTCGCCGTTGCCGCTGCCGCCCAGTACGATCGCCCGGTCACAGCGCCCCTGCGCCACGGCCAGGGCGGCGGGGCGAACGAACTGCGGATAGTCACAGGGCTCGGCCGAGAACGTGCCGAAGTCTTCGACCTCGATGCCTTGATCGCTCAAGAAGGCCTTGATCGCTTGCTTGTACTCGAACGCGGCGTGGTCGCATCCCAACGAGATCTTCATTTACATATCCTCTGGCATAACTCAGTTACGCGGGGAAAGTCGCGGCGGAGGCACTAAATGAAGAAGTAATTCGTTGTGTAAATTACTTCTTCATTTGGGGCCGTGTACCTCACCATCGCAAGTATCTATCAAAGCCACACGACGGCTTTGATAAATACTTGGTGCCTCCGCCGCGACTTTTCCCCCCATGACTGAGACATTGATGTAATTGTAGCGGAACTTCCGCGCCGGTAGAACCCCGCCGTCGGGCCATGTGTATAATAACTTACGGCGTTTGTTTCCCCGCCGCCGATAGGTTACACTAGAGGCACTATCAGAGGACTTGCGATGAATAATGTCATGCTTGCTGTATTCGGCCTGGGCGCCCCCGAGGTCGTTCTGGTTCTGCTGGCGGCGCTGCTGCTGTTCGGCGGCAAGAAGCTCCCGGAACTGGCCCGAGGTCTCGGTCGCGGTCTGCGACTGTTCAAAGACGAGATGGCCGGCGTCAAGAATTCTCTGGACGAAACCACCCCCCCCGCCGCCAAAGACGCCGAGCACAAATCCGAACCGCCGGCCAAGTAACTCAGGCGGGATAGATCAAGCCCCAGAGGTCATTGGGGACTCCGAGGATGTTAGAAGATAAGACAGTCTTTTTCCTCTCCGATCCCATCACCCTCAGCGGCTGATTCGTCCTCGTCCTCGTCGCTTGCCACGCCGTAGCCTCCGGAGAAGGCGGGTCGGTTTTTGATCTTCCTCTTCTTCTGGGCCTCTGCGTCTCTGTGTCGCAATTGCTCCGCAGGTCGCAATAGAACCGGCGGCGATTTGGTGCTATCATCGGGGATTACCCCGGCGGCACGGGCCGCCCATGAGGAGTTCTCGAGTGCTTGCGTTTGTTTGGGACCTCGACCCGGTGCTGATCGACTTTGGACCTGTCCAGATCCGCTGGTACGGGCTGGTGTTCGTCGTGACGCTGGCGATCGCGTTCTGGTTCTGGCGCCGCCAGATGCTGCGCGGCGGGCACAGTGCGGCCTTGACCGATCAGTTCATGGTCTGGGGCGTGGTGGCCACGTTTGTCGGAGCGCGGCTGGGACACTGTTTGTTCTATGAACCCGAGGTCTATCTGCGCGATCCGTTGCGGATCCTGTTCTTCTGGAAAGGCGGACTGGCCAGCCACGGAGCGATGATCGGTCTGTGCCTGGCGTTGATCCTGTTCGCCCGCAAGCATCACCTGCGGGTGCTGGAGTTGACGGACCGCTTCGCGATGTCGGCGGCGGTCGGGGCGGCGGGCATCCGCCTGGGCAACTTTCTCAACTCCGAGATCGTCGGGCGCGTCACGAACGTGCCTTGGGCAGTGCAATTCACGCACTACCAGGGCCCCGGCGGAATGATGGAAAATCCGCCCCTGCCGCGGCACCCGTCGCAGCTCTACGAGTTCGCCATGGGCCTGACGGTGCTGTTGGCGCTGGTTCTGGCCGACCGCTGGGCCGGCCGTGAGAAACGCCCGCTGGGATTGCTGACAGGCCTGTTCCTGGCGCTGTACTCAGCCGGTCGCTTCGGCGTTGAATACTTCAAGGAGTTCCAGGTTGACAGCAGTTGGGAGTCCGTCATCACCATGGGCCAGATGCTCTCGCTGATCCCCCTGCTGGCCGGAGCGGCGCTGCTGGTCTGGGCATGGCGGAAGAGACTGCCCACAGAGCCAGTCAAGGTCGCCGTCGCCCCACCGCAAACCAAACGCCCCCGACGCCGCCGATAGGGGTTTCCCCTACCATAAAATCAGCCTTTTTCCGATTCCCAAACGATACGGTTCAAGTTAACTTTTACCACGCGTGTTCTTTCCTGCCTGTCTTTCGCACGGGACAACTGCAATGACCTTTTTGAACTCCGCCGCTAAGCCCGTACCAGAACAGCGCCGGGAGTTCTCTTCGTGGCCGAGCCGCTGGGCCTGGCTGCCCATTCCGGTCATGCTGGGCCTGATGCTGATCTTCTGGATTGCCGACCTGCAGACGGGGCATGAATCGCCCCTTGCACTGATGGCTCTGAACTTCGTCTTCTCGACGCTGGCGTCCCTGGCGGTGGCGTTTATAGCCGCGCGGGGTTTCCTGGCCGGCGGTTCGCCGGGAATGCTGCTGTTGGCCTGCGGGGTGCTGATCTGGGGACTGGGGTCCGCAACCGGCGTTGTCGCTGAAGTGGATTTCGGTCTGGGTCGCATGGACGGCAACGGCATCGTCACGATTCACAACATTTGCGTATGGATTTCGGCCTTGTGCCATCTGGCGGGAGTTGCGCTGCTGCCCAGAGATCTGCGAGCCATGCGTTCGCGGGGCCTGTGGTTGGGCTTGGGCGTTATCGTTGCGGCAGGGATGGTCGCGGCCGTCGCTGGGGCAACGCTCGCCGGATGGTTTCCTGTGTTCTTTGTTCAGGGCGTGGGCGGGACGCTGCCGCGCCAGGTGATGTTGGGTTCGGCCATCTCCATCTTTGTGGTCAGTGCCAGTCTGCTCAGGGCAGGCGAGAGGGAAACGAAGTCGTCCTTCGCATATTGGTACGCCTTGGCGTTGGTGCTGCTGGCGACGGGGTTGGCGGGCGTGATGATCCAGTCTGTGAAAGCGGGGTGGCTGGGCTGGACAGGGCGCGCGGCGCAGTTTCTGGGCGGGGCGTACATGCTGGCGGCGGCCATCGCGGCGCTGCGAGGGTCGAGCATGCGGAGGATCGGCCTGGATGTGGCGACAGGGCAAGCCCGGCACCAATACATAGTAGCCGTCATGATCGTCGTGGCCTCGGCGGCGGTGCGTCTGACGTTTCTGCAGAAACTGGGGACCGAGGCGCCGTTTGTGGTCTTCTTTCCGGCGATAGTCCTGGCGGCGCTCTATGGCGGTTTTGGGCCGGGAATAACGGCTACGATCCTCTCGGCGTTGATGACAGAGTTCTTCTGGATCGAGCCGGTCGGGCAGTTCTCCATTGGGTCTGCGGCCAATTTGCTGATCATGGGCATCTTCATCGTCGGGGGCATCATGATCAGCGGCGTTACCGAGGCGTTGCTTCGCGCCCACACCCGTGCGCGGGGCGAGCTCAACCGCCGCACGGTGCAGGCGTTGCCCGCGCACATCGCCGTGCTCGACGCCCGCGGGCGCATCGTGGCGGTCAATCATGCCTGGACGGAATTTGCCCAACGCAACGCCGCGGGAAACTCGCCCTCGGTGGCGGCCGGGGCGGATTACCTGCAAATCTGCCGCCGTGCCGCTACCGAGGCCGATGATGACGCGGCACGCGCGCTGTCGGGCATCGAGGCGGTCCTGTCAGGGCGGTCCAGACTCTTCACGATGGAATACCCCTGCCACAGCCCGTCTCAGGAGCGGTGGTTCCACATGACCGCCGTGCCTCTGGAGGGCGACGACGGCGGCGCCGTCATCACGCACCTCGACATCACCCATCGCAAAGAGGCCGATGAAGCCCTCAGAGAAAGCTGGCGGCAGCAGGACCTGCTCTTTCAGTCGGCCGCCGACGGCGTGGTCATGCACGAGGTGATGCCGGAGGGCTCTTACGGTAGTTTCATTCAGGCCAATCCGGCCATCTGCCGGATGCTGGGTTACACGCATGAAGAGATGCGCGGACTTTCGCCCGTGGATATTCTCCCCCCCGGGCAGAAGGTGCTCAGGCCCCAGGAACGAGATATCCTGGCGCAGGAGGGAGGCGTGATCCACGAGAAAGTGCTCATCGCCAAGGATGGCAGGCAAGTCCCGGCCGAGATTACGTCCCAGGTGTTACACCACGACGGCAAACGGATGGCCGTTTCGGTCATCCGCGATATCACCGACCGCAAGCAAGCCGAGGAGAACCTGCGCACGGAGAACCGCCAGTTCGAGCTGGCCAACCGGGTCTTGCGCGCCTTTGCGGAGGACCCCGACGACGTGCTGTTCGATCGGGCGTTGGCGGCGGTGCAGGAAGACATGAACAGCGCTCACGGCATATTCGGGTATATCGCCGAACCCGGCCACCTGATCTGCCCGAGCCTGTCGAGGATTCTCGGCGCCTGCGAGGTCGCCGGCAAGTGCATCCACTATCCGCCTGAGAAGTGGAAGGGGCTGTGGGCCCGCGCGTTGAAGGAAAAGCGATCGATCTACACCAACGAGGCCCCGCCCGTGCCGCCGGGACATGTAATCATCCACAACAATCTGGCCGCCCCCATCCTCTTCCAGGGCGAGCCGGTCGGACTGCTGAACCTGGCCAATAAGGAAGGCGGATACACCGAAGAAGACCGCCGGACGCTGGAAGGCATCGCCGCCCGCATCGCGCCTGTTCTCTATGCCTGGATTCAGCGAAAGCTTCGGGAGGACGACCGCAAGCAGGCCCAGCAGGCCCTGCTCCAGGCCAAGGAAGACCTCGAACGGCGGGTCGCCCAGCGAACGGCCGCACTGGTCGAGGCGGGCGAAACCCTCAAGACCGAACGCCAGCGACTCTACGACGTGTTGGAGACCCTGCCCGCTAACGTGGTGCTGTTGACGGCGGATCACCGTTTTGTCTTCGCCAACCGTCACTTCAAGGACCGCTTCGGCCAGCCCAACGGCAAGCGATGTTACGAGCTTTTTCAAAGCCGCAGCGAGCCCTGCGATGACTGCCAGACCTTCGTGCCGATGAAGACCCACGCGCCGAACCATTGGAAGCGCACGGCCGCCGACGGGCGAGACTATGACGTCTCGGACTTTCCCTTCACCGACACCGACGGGACGCCGCTGGTGATGGAGATGGGCATCGACGTGACCGAGCGAAACTGCGCCGAACGCGCCCTGCGCGGGCGAACCGACCAACTACGCGCCCTGGCGTCGGAGCTGACGCTGACCGAGCAGCGCGAACGCCGCCGCCTGGCCGAGGTGCTCCATGACGGGCTCCAGCAGTTGCTCGTCGGCGCCAAGTTCCGCCTGGCGATGCTGGAACGATCGACCGATCCCGCCATCCGCACCGCCGTCGCCGGCATCGACGAGCTGGTGTCCGAGTCGATCCAGACCTCCCGCTCTCTGACAGCCGAACTGAGCCCGCCGATCCTTTACGAGGGCGGACTGGTCGCGGCGCTGGAGTGGCTGGCCCGGTGGATGCAGGACAAGCACGCCCTGACCGTCGACATCGAGGCCCCGCAGGTCGCGCCGGAACTCTGCGAGGAGGTGACGGTGCTGCTCTTCCAGGCCACAAGGGAGCTGCTGTTCAACATCGTCAAGCACGCAGGCGTCTCGTCTGCGGCCGTGAAGGTGACGCGGTCTGATGGAACCGTCACCATCCACGTCGCCGACCAGGGCAACGGGTTCGACGCCGACGCCCTGCGCGCCCAGGGCAGGACCGCCGGCGGGTTCGGTCTCTTCAGCATCTCCGAACGCATCGACCTGCTGGGCGGGCGGATGGAGGTCGACTCCGCCCCGCGGCAGGGCAGCCGCTTCACGCTGACAGCCCCCGTGGCGGCGTCCTGCCCACTGCCGGAGCCCCAAAAGGCGCACGCCCGGATGTCGGCGGTGATTCCGCCGCGCGCAAAGGCTCACGAGGGGCGCATCCGCGTCGTGCTGGTGGACGACCACAACGTCATGCGCCAGGGACTGGCCGCCCTGCTGCGCGAAGAAGCCGACATGGTCATCGTCGGCGAGGCCGGCGACGGGCACTCGGCCGTCCAACTCGTGCAGCAGGTGCATCCCGATGTGGTCCTGATGGACATCTCGCTGCCGGGGATGAACGGCATCGAGGCCACCCGCATGATCCACTCGCAGATGCCCCATGTGCATATCATCGGACTGTCGATGTTCGAGAAGGTCGAACAGGCCGCCGCCATGCGCGCCGCCGGCGCCAGCGACTACCTGACCAAAAGCGGCGCCTCCGAAGCCCTCGCCGCCGCCATCCGCGCCTGCGTCGGTCCGCGGAATTGATTCCAACCGTTAGCCCAACTTCCGCAGTTATAGATTTATGCAGATTATTTTCGGTCGATTTGTGCAGGAATGGCGGTGCAATGGCGGCATTCTGCTACCCCAAAGGGTCTTTTCACTTGTTTTGGATCCGATCAG
>JBDKTA010000029.1 GCA_039680605.1 Planctomycetaceae bacterium
CCGCCTACAGCCTCTACTTCTCCGCCAACGCCGCCCTGATCGACTATGGGCGCATCTATGACGGAACCGACACCAACGGAACCCTCTGGCGGCGAGTGCAGTTGCTCGTGCCCGGCGCCAAGGAAACCCGCGATGACGTCATCAAGGTTGCCCCCGGCAAAGTAACTGACGCCATCTATACCGCCCACTGCTCGGCGGCCCCGGTCATTACCCTGCCCCCCAAGAAGTTCGCCGACTGGTGGGCGTTCATGGCCAACCAGTGTACCGAACTCTCTGCCGCCGTTTACGTCTACAATACCAGTACCGGCGCCGGGGCGTGGACCAGCAACTGGAGCAGTGCTTCAAAGTTGGCCGCCGAGGTTCCAACGGCCATCAAGGTGACCTTCACGATCCGCGGCAGGCGCTGCGAGGTCGTCTCCAACATTAACTGACGGCGGGAAGCGACCATGACATACTTGCGCTATCTTGCGTTGGGAATGGCGGCGATCAGCGCGGTTTCGAACCTCTCCGGCTGCCGCGGGTGCTCGTACCAGGAAAAGGCGCCGGACAAGTTCTACCAGCCTCCGCCCCCGCCGCCGACGACGGACGTGATCCAGATCATCCGCCAGTCGCCCCGGGGGCGACTGGACCTGACGCGCCTGTCCAAGCTCGCCGATGCGCCGGGATTCGACGTCGAAGGCGGCGAGCGAGGCAAAAAGGAAGGCTCGCCGCTCTACTGGGCCGCCCGCACGAATAGCGCCCCAGCCGTCAGCCTCCTGATTCAGAAAGGGGCCGATGTCAACAAGCCCGACTCCGCCGGCGAAACGCCGCTGATCGTCGCCGCGGCGCGCGGGCACGCGCAGGTGACTGTCGCCCTTGCCCAGGCCGGCGCCAATGTGAATCATCAAAGCGCTAACGGCAGGACCGCTCTGCATTCGGTTGCCGCTCAGGGCAATATCGAACTGGCCAAGGCGCTGGTAGATCGCGGCGCCAACATCAATGCCCAGGACCAGGGAGGCATGACGCCTCTTTTCACGGCCGCCAACGGCGGACAAGGCGAAATGGTGGAATGGCTTATGGATCACGGCGCCGACGCCAATATCGCCTCGGCCGACGGGATCCGCCCCATCCGGGTCGCTTTTCTGACCGGGCACGATGCGATTGTTCAACTGCTGCGAAAGAAAGGCGCCCGGGCCACCGCAGCGGATTTCCTCAAGCCCAAGGGATTACGCTGAGGCGACGCTCGCCGCCGGTTATCGCCGCGGCGCGTCCACCAAGGCAGGGTTCACCGCCCGCTTGCCAGGAGCTACGGCTTTCTTGGCGCCCAGCCGCCGCAGAAATGCTTCCATTTCGTGCTCTTCCTGCAGTATCGACGACGCCAGCGGCGTCATACCCTGGCACTCCGCATCGATGTCGGCGCCGTGCTTGACCAGCAGTTCGATCAGTTCATAGTTGCTCTGATTATACGCCTCGTAGATCGGCGTTGTGCCGTGCTTGGTCCTGGCGTTGACGTTGGCGCCCTTGGCGATCAGCATTTCGACGATCTCCGGCTTGGAGCCGCGGATCGCCTGGTGGATCGGCGCCTGACCGAAGTTGTCCTGGGTGTCAATCTTCGCCCCGGCCTTGATCAGATCCTCCACCACTTCCTTCGATCCGCCCAAGGCGGCCTCATGCAGCGCCGTCGTGCCCTGCCGCCCCTTGGCGTTGACGTCGGCGCCCTTGGCGATCAGCGTCTGCACCGAGGCGGGTTTGGCCATGCGGGCGGCCGATATCAGCGGCGGACCGGTCCGCTTGGCCTCTTCGCCGCCGTTGGGATCGGCCCCGCCGTCGATCAGCGCCGCCAGGCGCCGGGCGGCCGTCTGATCGTTGTCGCTGCGGAGAATCGCTTCCGGCGTCGGAGGCGGCGGGGTCTTCACCTTCGCCTTGTACGAGTCGTCGAGCGGGTTGGGCGGCGCCGTCGGGGCGCATCCGCGGCAGCCGCCGAGGTTCATGATGACTCCAGAACCCACAACCGCCAGAACCATGCCGGTGAAAACGCGAATCCATGTGCGGGAACTTTGTGCCGTCCTGTTCATCGTCCTCTCGCAGTGGGCTCAAGAGCCCGTTAGGCTGGCAGTGCTTATCGACCGGTACGGGGGGGCAAATCTTCTTCTACTATTATACAAGACAACACCGCCGCTGACTACTGGCACGAAATACTTCACTTATCGAAAGGCCTGAATATGACGGCAAAACGTGATAGGATCGTTCCATGTCCGCCCTGGCGCATCTGAGCCATCTGGCCCGCTACCATCTGCTGGGCCGCATGGAGCATCTGGTCCTTCATGTCACCGGCCGGTGCAATCTTCGCTGCGCCCATTGCTTTGTGGACTTCGCCCCCAGCGCCGATCTGCCCCTGGAGCGCTACCGCCGCCTGGCGCGCGAGGTGGGCAGCTTCTTCTGGCTCGACATCGGCGGCGGCGAACCGTTCCTGAGGGAGGACCTGCCCGAGATCGTGGCGCCGTTCAACTGCCACGTCCTGCACATTCCCACCAACGGCTTGAACACTGACGCGATCGTCGAATCGGCGCGGCAGATCCGCCGCCGCACCAAGGCGCGGTTGACGATGTCTATCAGCATCGACGGCCTGGAGGCCACGCACGATGAAATCCGAGGCCGCCCGGGCGTCTGGCGGCAGGCGTGGAAGACGTTCGACGCCCTGCGCGAGCTGGGCGTCAGCCTCCGCATCAACACGGTGCTGATGCGCCGCAACGCCGGCGAAATCATCCCGCTGATGCGCGAAGTGCGCCGCCGCAATCCGGACTTCCACTCCATCAGTTTCCATCGCGGCCACGCCGATGACCCGATGTTCGCCCTGCCTGACCTGGCGCAAGTGCGGGAGTTGGCCGGCGGCGTGTTCGAAATCCTCGGCACGTACGACTACGGCCAGAGGCCGCTGACCGCCGGCCTCCTGCGCAACTACCACCGCTATCTCTGGAAGCTGAGCGTCGAGACGCTCCAGCAGCAGCGGCAGGTAATCCCCTGCCTGGCCGGGCGGGCGCACCTGGCCGTGCTCGGCGACGGCAGCGTCAGCAGTTGTGAGATGCTCCCCAGCGTCGGCACGATCGCCACGCAGTCCTGGGCGGAGATTCTTTCGGGCGAAGCCTTGCGCCGACAGGTCGGCATGATCCGCGCCGGCGGGTGCTGCTGCACCCACAACTGCGCCATGCTCGACAACGTCCTGATGCGCCTGCGAAGCTTCTGGCCGCTGATCTGCCAGCGCGTGCCCGACGGCCGGGCGGAGAGGCGCTGACATGCCTGACGCGCCCGGCCTGAGCCTGTCGGTCGTCATTCCGTGCCTGAACGCCGCCGCCACCCTGCCAGCCCTTCTGGAAAGCCTCCAGGACCAGACGCTCAGCCGCGACCAGTACGAAATACTGCTGCTGGACGACGGCTCGGCCGACGGTACGTGCGGGGTCGCCCAGCGCTACCCCCGCGTCGCGATCAGCCGCCAACACGGCCGCGGACCCGGGGCGGCGCGCGAGGCGGGCACAGCAGAGGCCCGTGGCGAACTGGTCCTGTTTCTTGACAGCGACACCCGCGCCGCGCCCGATCTGCTCCAGCGGCACCTGCGGTATCACCGGGCGAATCCCGGCGTCGCCGCCACCGGCGGCAGCGTGCTGCCCGCAGCGCCGTTCAAAATCCTGAGCTGGCAGACGGTCGATCATCTCAGCAGTTGGTTCAACTGCCACCCCGCCGCAAGGTGCAAGGCCCCCCCGGAGTATCTGCCTTCCCTCAATTTCTGCATCAAGAAAGACCTCGTGCGAGGCTGCCACGTGCATTGGGCCGGCGGCCTGGAACACTCCGGCGAGGACGTGCTCTTCTGCCACGACCTGCGCCGCGAAGGGCTGACGCTGGCGTTTGTCCCTGAGGCGAGGGTCTATCACCACGATCGCCGCACCGCCGGGGCATACCTGCGCCACATGTACCGATGGGGACGCCATGCCCCGCACGTGCGCGGGCGGTTGGCGTCGCTGAAGTATTCGTTTCTCTTCCCCCGCAGCCGCGTGAAACTGCTCTTCACGCTGCCGCTGATCGTGATGGGCTACACGGCGCTGATCGCCGCCGCATGGCTGCACGCCAAACCGCTGACGGTTCTGATGTGCCTCCCGCAAATCCTTCTAGGCCGCCTCGCCTACGCCGCCGGCGTGTGGACCGGCACGCGCCGCCCCTGACCTAATGCCTCAGTCACGGGGGGGGGGGAAAGTCGCGGCGGAGGCACCAAGTATTTATCAAAGCCGTTGTTTGGCTTTGATGAATACTTGCGCCGACAGGTGGAAACAGCCCTAAATGAAGAAGTAATTCAAGAAAACGAATTACTTCTTCATTTAGTGCCTCCGCCGCGACTTTCCCCCCATAACTGAGGGGGTACCCCCTGACGCTGGTTTCACTTGGTCACCATCAGACCGTGTGCTATTCTTAATGCCATGAAGCAACAGCGCGGGCGCATCAAGTCTCCCAAGACCGTGTCAACGCGATCCCAGATTCTGGTCTTCGCCGCGGCCATCGTCGTGATGGCCGTCGCTTCATACCAAAACACCATCCAGGCCCCATTCATCTTCGACGACATCGAAGGCGTCGTCACCAATCCCACCATCCACCACCTCTGGCCGCCGGGCTGGCTGCATCCGCCGTACGACTCGCCCATGCAGAACCGGCCGGTCGCCAACTTCACATTCGCCGTCAACTTCGCCGTCGGCGACACCGACGTCCGCGGCTACCACATTGTCAATCTGCTCATCCACATCCTGGCGGGCCTGACGCTCCTGGGCCTGATGCGGCGCACGCTTGAACTCGAACCGCTGCGCCATCGCTTCGGGAGCGTCGCAGCGCCGCTGGCTGGCACGATTGCGCTGATCTGGCTGGTCCACCCCGCCGCCACCGAAGCCGTCACCGTCGTCACCAACCGCACCGAGTCGCTGGTCTCGCTGTTTTATCTGCTGACGATGTACCTGTCGCTGCGCGCCGCCACCGCCGAGAGCAAACCTGCAATCTGGACGATGGCCATTCTGGCCGCAGCGGCCTGCTGGCTGGGCATGGGCTCTAAGGAAATCATGATCACCGCTCCGCTGGCGGTGGTTCTGTTCGATCGTGTCTTTGTCTATTCCTCATCCAAGGACATGCTCCGCCGGCGATGGGGCCTGTACCTCGCCTTGGCGGCGGGGTGGGCCATCGTGGCCGCCCGTGCCCTGCCGACCGGCGCGTTCAACCCCGCCGTCGGCTTTGGGCATGGCGTGACGGTCTGGCAATACGCGTGCACGCAATGCGTCGCTGTCGCGAGGTACCTGGCCCTGGCGTTCTGGCCCTGGCCGCTGGTCCTCGACTATGGAAAAGTCATCATCACCAACCCGTGGGCCGTCATCCCATGCGCTCTGCTCCTGGCGGCGCTGCTGGGGCTTTCCGTCTGGGCCCTGGCTCGGCGCAAGGGGGCGGGCTTCCTGGGCGTGTTCTTCTTTCTGGCGCTGATCCCCAGCTCCAGCATCGTGCCGCTGGTCACGCACACCATCGCGCAGAAACGCATGTACCTGGCTCTGGCCGCCGTCGTGACGCTGGCGGTCCTCGGCGCGTGGCGACTCTGGACCCTCCGCACTCGCCGCCCGGGCGCATGGAAATGGCCCGCTGCCGCCGCCGCTCTTGTCGTGGCGATGCTGGGCGCTCTGACCGTCGCTCGCAATCACGACTTCCGCTCCGGTGTGACGATCTGGTCCGACACCGTGACCAAGTGCCCCAGGAACTCCCGCGCTCACAGCATGCTCTCGGCCGAATTGCTCGCCGTCAACAACCTGAAACGCGCCTTGCACCACGCTCAGATCGCCAGCGATCTCGAGAGCGATTCGGCCAAGCTGCACGTCAACCTGGCCAATCTGCTCCTGGCCAATAATCAACACGACCAGGCCATCGAGCAATATCGCCAGGCATTGATGTGGAACGGCGACCTGGCCGAAGCCCACAATAACCTCGGGCACGCGCTGCTGCTGACCGGGCGCCCGGGCGAAGCCCTGCAGTGCTTCCGCGAGGCGCTCAAACGCAAACCCGTCTATACAGCCGCACAAACAAATCTCGCCGATGCGCTGATGATCGACGGAAAACCCCAGAGCGTCGCCGAGGCTGTCACGTTGTACAGCCAGGCCCTGACGACAAACAGCGGCGACCCTGCGCTCGAGAACGCCCTGGGCTCGGCCCTGCAGGCCGCCGGACGCGTTGACGAAGCCATGGCGCACTATCGCCGTGCCGCGGCCTTGGCGCCATGGTTTCCCCAGGCCCGCTACAATCTCGGGATGGCCCTGCTCAAGGGAAACCAGGTCGCCGAGGCGCTCGAACACCTGCAGCAGGCCTGCCGGACACCCATGCCGCCGGCGCACTGCCTCGACGGGCTCGCGCAGGCCTATGCCGCCGCCGGCCAATACGTCCTGGCAACCGAAGAGGCCCAGCGGGCGCTCGAAGCCGCCCAACTGCAGGGACGCGCGGAACTGATCCCGCAGCTCCGCCAACAACTCGAACAATATCGCCGGGCCGCCACCAGCCAGCCCGCGTCGCGGCCGGGAAACACTTAGACCATGTTCTTCTTCATCCCGCTCATCCCACTGTGCGTGCTGCTGATCGTCTATAAGAGGCGCGGCTGGCCGCTGCGCCGCGCAGTGCTGATGGCCGCCACGACCTGGGGCGTCATGCTCGTCGGCGTCACCGAGACGCTGAGCCTGCTGCACGCCCTGGCGTTCGGGCCACTCTGCGCAGCGTGGCTGGGTCTGACGGCTGCCATTGTGATTCTCGCCGCCGCCCTGCCCCGGCCCGCCCGAGCCCCCGAAGCAATCGACGTTTCAGGCACACTGGGCCCTGCGGCATGGCTGCTGCTGCCGGGGGCGTTCATCATCGGCGGGTCGCTGGTGACGGCCCTGCTGTGCCCGCCTAATAACTACGATTCGATGACGTACCACATGGCCCGGGTGGCCCATTGGGTGCAGGACGGCAGCGTGGCATACTACCCCACGCACATTCTGCGGCAATTGCACATGCCGCCGCTGGCCGAGTACGCCATCGCCCACCTGCAGATCGCCTCCGGCGGCGACCGATTCGCCAACTGCGTGCAGTGGCTGGCGATGGCCGGATGTCTGACGGGCATCTCGCTCATCGCCGCCCAACTCGGCGCCGGCCGCGTCGGACAGTTTCTGGCCGCGGGGATCTGCGCGGCCATCCCCATGGGCGTGCTGCAGGCCTCGACCACGCAGAATGATTACGTCCTGGCGCTGTGGCTGGTGTGTCTGGCCTCGTTTACCCTCTCTGCCGCGCGGGCTCAGGGGCGCCAGCGGTGGATGTACGTTCTAGCCGCCGGCGGCGCGATGGGGCTGGCCGTGCTGACCAAGGGAACGGCCTATCTGCTGGCGGCGCCGTTTGTCCTCTGGCTCGTGGCGTCCCAGTTGCGTCGGCACCGCCTTGCGGCCGTCCCCGCACTTGCCGCCGCAGGGGCGATCGTGCTGGCCATCAATGCGGGTTTCTACTGCCGCAATCTCGATCTGTACCACACGCCGCTGGGCTGGGGGCTGGCCGGGCCGCATCAGGATATGTCCGCGGGCAACCGGCTGGACAACCAGGCCCACGGTCCGCGGGTGCTGGCGGCCAACGTGCTGCGGAACCTCGCGATGGAACTTGCACTGCCGATCAACCATCCGCAGGGCCTGCGCGAAAGCAGCGCGGCCGACCGGGCGGTCGCTTCCGCTGCGCGCGGCGCGCTCAACGCCATCGGCGTCGATCCCGACGACCCGCAAACCACATACGCCGACTTCGGTCGCCGCCAGCGATTCGAGGTCTATGGCCACTTGTGGAATGACGAAAACTTTGCTGCAAACCCTCTTCATCTGCTCCTGTTTGCAGCGGCGGGTTTCAGCCTGATATTCGTTCGCCTGCCTCAGAGGCGACGGTTGCTGCTCTATGGGGCCGCCATCGCCGGCGGTCTCTTGCTCTTCTGCTTCTTTCTCAAGTGGCAGCCATGGCACACGCGGCTGCACCTGCCACTGCTGGTGCTGGGCTCGGCGCTGACGGCGGTGGTGCTGGAGCATCTGGCTGGCCGATGGATCGGCGGCGCGATCGTGGCTCTGCTGCTGGTAGCGGCAGCTCCAGCACTGCTGTGGGCGGCGAATCGCCCGATGCTGGGCCAGCGGAACATCTTCAACACCCCACGCGACGAACTGTACTTTGCGGCTGCCGGTCCGCAGCAAGAGGCGATCTATCGCGGCCTGCTGCGGGAGCTGCCCCTGCGGCGATTCAACAAGATCGGCCTGGTGCTTGGCGGCGACAACATCGAGTATCCGATCTGGGTGCTGCTGGGCGGCAGTTCGCCGACAATCGAGATTCGCCACGTCGAGGTCGTGAACGTCTCGGGCGTTCTCGCAAAGCGCCCGCCGGCCGCCGCGTTCAAACCGGACATTATTTTCGAGAACGTCCCAGCCCCGGGCGGGGCGTACACCATCCGCCTGCGACAAGCGTTCTGACACAGGATATACTCAGGGCATGGAATCCCAAGCCAGCAAGCCCCGCCGCCGACGCCTCAGGCAGGTCGCCTTCAAGATAGCGGCACTGCTGTTGAGCGTTGCGGTAGCGATTGTAGCCGGCGAGGTGATCACCCGCATCGCCGGCTCAGCCCCTCCGGTGGCCGGCATCGATGTCAGCAACGCCGACAGCCCTTACCGTCTTTGCGACAATCCGATCCTCGGATATGAGTTGGTCCCCAACCGCCCCGGCGTCAATTCCGTCGGCCAGCGCGACGTCGAGCACACGATTGAAAAGCCCGCCGGCGTGCGCCGCATCGTGATCCTGGGCGACTCCGTCGTCGAAGGAATTACGCTCGAGACGAAGTGGGAGAACCTGATCGCCTGGCACCTGCAGAAGCGCTATGACAAGAGCAAGACCGAGATCCTGAACTTCGGCGTGCGCGGCTACTGCACGCTGGCCGAGGTCGAACTGCTGGAAAGCAAAGCCCTGCAGTTCAAGCCCGACGTGGTGGTGCTGGTGTTCGTCGACAACGACTTTCGAAACTTCAACGCCGACATTGCCCTGGCCGCTCGGCAGAGGCCGGCTGCGGTTGATTGGCTCTTTCGCAACAGCGATCTGTTTCGAATCTTGTGCCTCAAGACCGGTATCTTTCATTATGGGCAAGACGCCGACCCGACGCAGTGGAACCAAACCGCCATCGGCGACGATAACGTCCAGCGCGGCCTGGAACGTCTGAAGGCCCTGGCACAGAAGCACAACTTCCAGCCGCTGATCGCAATCTGGCCGACATTTCTTGACGATCGCGTCATTGACCGTGCGTGTCTGCCCGGCACGGAAACGCCGGCCGTCGAAGTCATGGCGGCCCAGAGGGAGATCCCGACGCTTCGCCTTTCAACCTTCTACAATCGCGGGAACAAGAACCCTCGCAAAGCCTTTACCAACGGCGACACGCTGCACCCCAACGAGACCGGCTGTCATCTGGCTGCAGATGCCATTAAGTTCCACATAGATCGTCTGGCCTCCGCAGCCGCCCAGACGCAACCGGCCTCACGGTACGCCGCCAGCCAGATGACCGGCGCCGCGGCCGTGGCCAAAAGTGGAGCGATGCAGGGATGGGACCGTGTGGCGGCGATGACGCTGGCGGGAGAGATCTGGCAGAACCGCGGCGAGGCTGCCGCCGCCATGGCGCAGTACGAAGCCGCGCTGCGCCTGCGCCCCAACGACCTGCTGGCCAACCTGTCGCTGGGCCGCATGCTGCTGCAGACGCGAGGCAACCTCAAGATCGCTCGCGATTGCTTCGAGCGCGCCCTGCGAACCGACCCCACCAGCGCCGACGCATGCAACGGTCTGGGCGTGGTGCTCTCGCGGACGGGGGACGCGTCTGAAGCGATGGAACAGTTCGATCGCGCGGTCCGATTGAACCCCCAACTCATCGAGGCGAGAAATAATCTGGGCACGGCCCTGTTGGCCGCCGGGCGCCCCGGCGAGGCCGTCGACCATCTTAGCGCCGTCTTTAAGGCCTCCAACGATTCGGCCGAAATCGCCGCCAATCTGGGCATGGCCTTGGCGGGTGCGGGACGCTGCGACGAGGCCATCGCCCCCCTTCGCCGCGCGCTGGAACTGCAGGCCGATTACCCCCAAGCCCACCTGGCGCTGGGCAATGCCCTGGCGGCCGGAGGCAACAATCCCGAGGCCATCACGCATTATCATCAGGCGCTGAAGGCCTGGCCGCACGTGGCGGACATCCGCGTGAATCTTGGCGCCGCCCTGATGGCCGTCGGACGCGCCGCTGACGCCATCGAGCAGTACCGCCAGGCGCTGACGATCGATGGCGCGCTGCCTGAGGCACACAACAATCTCGCCGTCGCGCTGGCCAGCATCAACAAGAGCAGCGAGGCCGTCGAGCACTATCGCCAGGCGCTGCGCCTGCGACCCGATTACGTGCAGGCAAGCTATGGCCTGGGGCTGGCACTCAACAAGACCGGGCAATTTCTCCAGGTGATCGAACCGCTGCAGCGTGCGTGCGAGCTAAGCGGTTGGCGCGTCGCCGAATGTGCCGACGCCCTGGCGATCGCCCATGCGGGAGCGGGCGATTTTGTCGCCGCTGCCGCAATGGCAGAAAAGGCGATGACCCTGGCGAAGGATTCCGGAAAGGACGACTTGGCCAGGCAGATCGCCCGGCGCCTGGAGGCATATCGCGCGGGGCCTCCGAGGGTACCAAACAAACCCTGAACTTTTCATTGAATCCGGCCGACAGGTTCTCTAGGATTTGTGCTTCAGGACGCCCTCATGAACGAAACGGATGGAACCAGCCGCCCCCGCGCGCAGGACGTGCGCCAAGGGTTGATCAAGCGTCTCGGCCGAGCGGCCCCGGCGGCGCCGCTATTTTCGCCGCGTCCGTCGCAGGCCCTGGCCGACATTCGCGCCGCGGCCGGCTGCCGCGTGGATCTGGTCGAGGCCACCGGCGCCGTCGAGGTGCAGGCCCCGCGCGGTGGTGCGACGCTTCTGATCGAGAATCGCCTGGCCGACATGAGCGGCGGCTGGGACCGGCTCTGCACGGCGTTCAAGAATTCGCTGGCCGATGCGAGTTGGCATGGGTGGAATCATCTGAAGGGGCTGGGCCCGGTCAGGCCCGAGGACGTGCTCTTTCTGGACCTCGAGACCACCGGGCTGCACTCGACGCCGGTTTTTCTGATCGGCGTGATGGTGTTTGAGGACGACTCGCTGGTCGTGCGGCAGTATTTTGCCCGGGACTATTCGCAGGAGCGGGCAATCCTCTCGCTGCTGGCCGATGAGCTGCCCTCGCGGCGGCTGCTCGTGTCGTTCAACGGCAAGAGCTTCGACGTGCCGTTCGTCCACACCCGCGCCGCGGCGACGGCCGTCTCCTGCCGACTGCAAATGCCCCACTGCGACCTGCTGCACACCAGCCGTCGCATCTGGGGCGCCGCGCTGCCCAACTGCCGCCTGCAGACGCTCGAAACGTATATCTGCCGCCGCGGCGCCCGCGAAGACGACATCGATGGCTCGCGCATCCCCGAGGCGTACCACGCGTTCGTCCGCACCGGCAACGGCGCCGAGATGGCCCTGTGCGTCAAACACAACCGCCTGGACCTGATCACGCTGGCCGACATCCTGACGCGCCTGCCAGTAGCACGGGCATCTCGCCCATGAGTTCTCGCCCGTGGTGTGGGGCGAGACCGGGTGCCACGCACAACTCCGTTGTGCGTGTCCCTGAACGTGAAGTCAGAAGTCAGGGAGCATGGGCGAGACGCCCATGCCACAAAACATGAACGTCGATGCGTTTCTTGATGACCTTCGCCGCGGCAAAGACTACGCCGACCAGATCGCGTACGTCCGCACGGTCGAGCCGCGCGCCGCGGTCTACGCCCAGCCATCGCGGCCGCTGCCGCCGGAGCTTGCCGACATGCTCCAGGCCCGCGGCATCGAGCGGCTCTACAGCCACCAGGCCGCGGCGATTGACAAGCTCGCGGAAGGACATAATGTAGTTGTGGTTTCCGCCACGGCCGGGGGCAAGAGCCTCTGCTATCAGCTCCCGCTGCTGGCGTCGCTGCTGGCCGATCCGCAGGCCACCGCCCTGCTGCTGTTTCCGACCAAGGCCCTGGCGCAGGACCAGCTCCGCTCGCTCAACGCGGCCATGACCGGCGCGGGCATCGGCGCCTTGGCCGGCGTATACGACGGCGATACCCCCGCGTCGCTCCGCCGCCGCCTGCGCGACGGCGCGAGCGTCATCCTCACCAACCCTGACATGCTGCACGCGGCCATCATGCCCCAGCACGGGCGCTGGCAGCGGTTCCTGTCGAACCTGCGCCTGGTGGTGCTGGACGAGCTGCACGTCTACACCGGTCTGCTGGGCTCGAACGTCGCCAACCTGATGCGTCGCTTCCACCGCGTGTGCGGGCACTATGGCAGCAGTCCGCAGATGGTCGCGTGCTCGGCCACGGTGGCTAATCCGCTCGAGCTCGCCCAACGCCTCACCGGTCGGCCGTTCGAGCTCGCCGACAACGACGGCTCGCCGCGCGGGCAGCGCACGTACGTGTTCTGGAATCCGCCGCGCCTGCGCGACACGCCCTGGCGCAGCCGCCGCAGCGCCAACGTCGAGGCGCACAGCCTCATGGCCGAACTCATCCGCCGCGGCCACGGAACCATCACGTTCTCCAAGGCCAAGATGACCGCCGAGATGATCCACCGCTACGTCTGCGAAAACCTGCACGCGAGCGATCCGGCGCTGGTGAAGAAGGTTACGCCGTATCGCGGCGGGTACGAACCCAGCCAGCGCCGCGAGATTGAGAAACGCCTCTTCGCCGGCGAGTTGCTGGGCGTCTCGGCCACGCGGGCCCTCGAGCTGGGCATCGACGTGGGCAGCCTTGAAGCCGCCATCATCGTCGGCTACCCCGGCACGCGCGTGAGCTTCTTCCAGCAGACCGGCCGTGCCGGGCGCGACGGGCGCGACACGCTGATCATCCTGGTCGGCCTGGATACCTCGGTCAATCAGTACATCCTGGGTCATCCCGAGTACCTCTTCGGCCGGGCGGTCGAAGAGGCCGTGATCGATCCGGACAATCCGTTCATCGTCACCGGGCACCTGCGCTGCGCCGTGCATGAGCTTCCGCTGGAAGACTCGCAGCGCTTCGGGCCCGATGCGGACCTGGCGCTGTCGGTGCTGGCTGAAAACGCCAAGGTGCGTCGCATCGACGGACGCTGGTATCACGCCGCCGGCGAAACGCCCCAGCACGAGATTTCGCTGCGCGACTGCGTCGACGCCAACGTGCTGATCCAGGACGCCGACACAGGCGCCGCGATGGGTGAGGTCAACCGCTTCGACGCCCCGCCGATCCTCCACCCCGGGGCGATCTACATGCACCTGGGCCAGACGTACCGCGTGACCGACCTGGACCTCGACCGCAACGTCGCGACCGTCAAGGCCGTCGAGGTCGACTACTACACCGACCCCCACGGCGGCACGGACGTGCATCATGTCGATCAGCCGATGCGCGAAAAGCCCTTCGGCGGCGGCAGGGCGTTCTGGGGCGAGGTCACGGCCTACTTCAACACGTACGCCTACGACAAAGTACACTTTTACACCCTCGATGCCGTCTCGACGCACCCGCTCGACCTGCCGACCTTCACCCTGGAGACCACCGCCTTGTGGCTCGTGCCGCCGGAGCCGTTGATGGCCGACGTGCTCGCCCGCGGGATCGACCACAGCGGGCTGATGGGCATCGGCTATGCCACGCGCATGCTGCTGCCGCTGCTGGTCACATGCGACACGCTGGACTTCTCGCACTCGATCGGGGCCGTCAACGCCCCATGGAACAGCATCTTCATTTACGAACGATACCCGCGCGGGCTGGGGTTCACGCAGACCGCCTTCGAGCGCCTGGGCGAACTCATGCCGGCCGTGCTGGCGAATATCAAGGCCTGCGATTGCGACGATGGTTGTCCGTGCTGCGTGGGCAAGCCCCTCCGCCAGGACGCCACGTGGTACTACGACCGCCACGAGGCGTTCATTCCGTCCAAGCGATCGGCCATCGCGATTCTTGAAGGCACGCTCGCCGGCGGCGCGCTCAATGCCCCGGCCGTCGAGGAGTTGGTCGAGAGCGACGAGGCCCGCCGCACGCGCCTGGAGCGCATGCTCCGCCGCCGCCTCGAACAGATGCGCAAGCCCATCATGTTCCACCCCATCGAGCCGGTGATCAAGACAGAGATCCCGGCGCCAACGCCCGCGGCCAAGCTCAAAGGCGCCGACACCGCCGCCCGCAGCCTGCACCGCAAGGATCTCACGCGCGAGCTGCGCAAGCGCCTGGCCAACAAGATCGTGACCGACCAGCTCGACGCGATGACCGCAAAAGTCTCGCCGCCGCAGAAGGTCATCAAAGCGCACCACCCGCCCGCCGGATACCCCGGCAGGCCCAACGTGGTTGCCGAGTCGGCCGATCAGATTCTGCCCGCTGCCGCGCCCGCGCCGCCGGCAGCGCCCAAGAAGCCCATCATTCTGGGCAATCCCCTAGCCGCCCGAGCGCGACGGAAGAAACACGAAGGCTGAACCATGGACGCCAATACCTTTATAGAGCGGCTCAAGAAGTCGGAGTTTTTTGACTGGCAGATCGCCCACGTCGAGGCTCTGCCCGCGCGGCCGGCGACGTTCGCCGACGTGGCGGGCGGGCTGGCCCCGCCGGTGCAGGCGGCGCTGACAGCCGCGGGCATCGAACGGTTGTACGCTCACCAGGCGCAGGCGATCTCGCTGGTGCGCCAGGGTCGCAGCGTGGTGATCGTCACCGGCACGGCCAGCGGCAAGACGCTGTGCTACAACATCCCGGTCGTCGAGGCGATCGCCGAAAACCCGCTGATGACCGCTCTGTACATCTACCCCACCAAGGCCCTGACGCAGGACCAGCTCCGCTCGCTGGGGATGTTCCAGGGCGAGGGGGGCGTGCCGCTGATGTGCGGTACATACGACGGCGACACGCCGGCGACGCTCCGCCGCAAGCTGCGCGACTCGGGCAACATCGTGCTGACCAACCCCGACATGCTGCACCAGGGCATTCTGCCCCATCACGCGCGGTGGAACCGGTTCTTCGCGCACCTCAAGTACATCGTGCTCGACGAGGTACACGCGTACCGCGGCGTGTTCGGCTCGCACCTGGCCAACGTGCTGCGGCGGCTGCAGCGAATCTGCCAGCACCACGGCGCCAGCCCGCAGTTCATCTGCTGCTCGGCGACGATCGCCAACCCGGCCGAGCACGCCGGGCGCATCTGCGGACGGCAGATGGACCTGGTAGACCGCGACGGCTCCCCGCGCGGGCCCAAGCGATTCGTGCTGTGGAACCCGCCGCCGCTGGAGACCGCCGCCCGCGGCCAAGCCGACAGTTGGCGCGTCGGCGGCGACCGCAAGAGCCCGCTGTGGGAAGCCGTCCACCTTATGACCGCACTGGTCAGCCATGGCGTGCAGACCATCACCTTCGCCCGCACGCGCCTGCAGACCGAGCTGATCTTCAAGAACTGCCGCGACCTTCTCCGCGGCCGCAGCCCGCGCCTGGCCAAGGCCGTCCACGCCTACCGCGGCGGCTACCTGCCCGAGGAGCGACGCGAGATCGAGCGCAAGCTCGTCTCCCGCGAGATCCTGGGCGTGGCCAGCACCAACGCCCTCGAACTGGGGATCGACATCGGCAGCCTCGACGCGTGCATTCTCTCGGGCTACCCCGGCACCATCGCAAGCCTCTGGCAGCAGGCCGGACGCGCGGGGCGCGGCAGCGACGAGTCGCTGATCTTCCTGGTGGCCCACAACGCCCCCGTCGATCAGTACCTGATGATGCACAGCGATTACATCTTCCGCAAAAGCCCCGAGCAGGCCGTCATCGACGCCGACAACCCGCATATCACCATCGACCACCTTAAATGCGCCGCCTTCGAACTGCCCATCCCCGACGATCAGATCGAACGCTTCGGCCCGTACTCGCAGGTGATCCTGGAGCTGCTGGAAGAGCAGGGCCAGCTCAAGCACATCGACGGCCGCTGGTACTGGGCCAGCACCGACTACCCCGCCGCGCAAACGAACCTTCGGAACATTTCCGGCTGCGTGTACACGATCCAGGTCGAGCCCGAGGGGCGCGTCATCGGCACGCTCGACGAGATCAGCGCCCTGAGCCAACTGCACGACCACGCGGTGTACTTGCACGCGGCCGAGACGTACTTCGTCAACGAACTGGACATCGAGCAGAAGATCGCCCGCGTGGAGAAGCGCGAGCTGGACTACTACACGCAGGCCGTGACAGCCTCGCAGATCCGCATCGACGAGGTCGAGCTTCAGGAGCCGTGGTGTGGCGGGGGCAAGAAAGGCTACGGCGACGTGACGGTCACGACGACGATTCCGATGTTCAAGAAGATCCGCTTCCAGTCGCGCGACAGCCTGGGCTTCGAGCAGCTTGAACTGCCGCCCCAGACGCTCGAAACCGTCGCGATGTGGGTCTGCCCCTCGCCGGCCGCGCTGCAGGCGCTTCAGCAGGCAGGCATGGTGCCCGGCGAGGCCCTGATCGGCATCGCCAACGTGCTGGTCGAGGTCGCGCCGATCTTCGTCATGTGCGACACCACCGACATCGGCGCCGTCGCCGACAGCGCACCGCTGGGCTGTGAGGCCCTGTTCGTACACGACCGCTACCCCGGCGGGATGGGATTTGCCAAAAAGTGCCTCGAATCGATCGACCAGATCATGCAGACGTGTTACGCCGTGATCAAGAACTGCTCCTGCCCCGACGGCTGCCCCTCGTGCGTCGGCTCAGCCGTGCCGCCCTTCGCCGCCAGCGACCTGGACAGCTCCACCCGCGGCCGCATCCCCAATAAGGCCGCCGCCAAGTTGCTGCTGGAGGTCATGCTGGGAGAGTTCACCGCAGAGATCGCAGAGATCGCAGAGGAAGAAAGATGAGGGGGACGGGGAGTGGGGGATGAGGATTGAAGGCCGCCAGCAGGACCGGGTGCCGTGGCGCGCAGGGCCGAAGGCCCGGAGAGCCACGATCCCCGAAACGTGCAGTAAGTTATTGCGATAAAGTTGTGACTGTCGTGGCTGTCGGGCTTCGCCCTCCCGCCACGGCACCGGGTTGGCCTTCTCGTCATTCGAATCTTCCATCATTTCTTCTGCTGTGTGTTCTCCGCGATCTCTGCGGTGAGCTCCTCGCCGATGAGGACTTTCTGCTGATCGCCGAGGCGGTACCAGAAGACCACCAGCGGGCGGTCGCCTTTGCCGCGGAGGGTTTTCTGCATGCGGTCGGTGTCGACGTGCAGGCCGCGGGGCTTGATCACCACCAGCCCGCCACCCAGGGCGTTGATCGCTTTCTTCACATCCTCGCGCCGCCCGGGCGCTTCCTGCAGGATGCGATAGCTTCTCGCCAGCGGCGTCTCGGCGGGGCGGTCGCCGAACAACCACACCACGCGATGATCGATGCGCCACAATCCGTGCTGCTGCGCCAGCGTGTCCACCGCGTCAGCGGCGATGACGGCGGCGTCAGGTTCGACCAGGAACTCGCCAATCGCAGCGATCCGCTTCGGAGCCTCGCTGGCACCGATGGTCGCCGCTTGTGGCTTGGCGTCTTTTCCGTGAACGACCGTCGCCGATACCAGATGCTCCCGCGCCGCCTCGCCCCACCAGAGGACAAGCTGCCTGCACGTCCCGCCCTCGCTGACGTACTCGAGGCTCGCGCCTTTCCAGAACCCCAGCGCCTGCCACTCGAGCATCGGCGAGAGCTTGATCGCCCCCGCCCGCGTCGTCTCGACGAGCCTGCGCAGAAACGCCGGCGGCGGATCGTAATCTTCCATCTGAACCGCGCGGCGCCCCGCCGCGCGGCGGTCCGGGTCCAGATGCACCACCGATGCCGGATCGATCTCTATGCTCACCACGTCATCGCGATGGAACGTGCAGCGCTCGCCCACGCCGGCGGCAGCGGCGTTGGATTGGGCACACAAGATCGCCACGTCACTGCGGTCATATCCGACAACCCTCGCGCCGGCCTTCGCCATGCCGATGGCGTCGCCGCCGATGCCGCAGCACAGGTCCACGATGGGCGACTCGCCCGCGATGAGCGCCAGCCGTCCGCTCGATGCCTGTTGCAGCAGCGTGTCGGTGGCCAGCAGGTTGTCCGCCAGTTCGGGCGGGAACTTGCCTGATGCCCGCGCGCGGCGGCGGAGTGCTTTGAGCACGACGACGGCCACCGCCTCGCGCGCGTCGCACCGTTTGCGCAAGGCGCGCTGGGCGGCTAGTTCATCACCGGGCAGGTCCAGTGCGAGCAGTTCGCGCCCCAGCGGGGTCGCGAGAAACCGCAGTTGTTCCAGGTCCAGGCTCATTCGTCGTCCCTCGCCTTGGGTCCGCGGCGCAGGGCGCCGCTGCCGAATCGCCGGGCAATCGTATCCAGTGCCAGGTCCACCTTGGACTGTTTCTCGCGCTGCGGCTCGACGAAAAGCTTCTGCTGGCTGCCGGCCTTGGGCGACAGGCCCGCCACGCCCATCCCCAGCAGGCGCAGCGGGCGAAAGTCCTTCGCTGCCCAGGCATCGAGAAGCTTAGTCGCTGTCGCACGGATCTCGGCCGTCACGTCGGTGGGTTCATCCATCGTCAGGCGTCGTGTGAGCGTGGTGAAGTCGCCGTAGCGCAGCTTGAGAGTGACTGTGCGAGCCAGCATTCCGCTGCGCCGCAGGCGGCGGGCGACGGTTTCGACGTGGGCCAGCGTGACGCTTCGCATCTCGGCCCGGTCGGACAGGTCCTGGGCGAAGGTGACTTCCTGGGAGATGCTTTTGGCCGCGCTGTCGGGCGTGACGGGGCGGTCGTCGACGCCTGCCGCCAGCTCCTGCAGCTCGCACCCGCCCTGGCCGAAGTGCTGCACGAGCAGCTCCGTGTCGATGAGTCGCAGTTGGCCGATCGTCTTGATGTTCAGCCGCCGCAGCAACTCGCCCTCCAGCGCCGGTCCGACGCCCCAGAGCTTGCGGACTGGCAGCGGGTCGAGCGTCTGGTGAATGTTGGTCTCGGTGATGACGGTGAAGCCGTCGGGCTTGTGCAGGTCGCTGGCAAGTTTGGCCAGGAACTTGTTGGGCGCCACGCCGACGCTGGCGGTCAGATGCAGTTCGTCGGCGATGGTGCGCTTGATCGCCCAGCCGATGTCTTCAGCCGCCCCGAGCAGCCGGCGGCTGCCGGTGACGTCCAGGAATGCCTCGTCGATGCTGATCGGCTCGACCAGCGGCGTGAAGCGCAGGAAGATCTCGCCAAGCTGCTCGCTGATCTCAGCGTAGCGAGACATGTTGCCGGGCAACACGATCGCGTGCGGGCATAGCCGCACCGCCTGCGCCATCGGCATGGCCGAGTGGCAGCCGTACTCGCGGGCCTCATAGCTGGCCGTGCTGACGACGCCGCGGGCCTTGGGGTCGCCCCCGATAAGCAGGCACTTGCCCCGCAGCTCCGGATGGTCGAGCTTCTCGACGGCCGCGAAAAACTCGTCCATGTCCACATGAATAATCCGCCGGTCCATACAGACAGGATACCATGGCCGGGATTGAAGATAACGCGGGGAACGTTATGATGATTTCACACAATGCCAGCGTCTGGGGCGACACGGGAGCGAGATCATGTGCATTTCAAGACAGCGTCTCCAAAGCATCATGGCCTGCGGCCTCGTGGCGATCTGCTGCATCGGCGGGTGCGGGCCAGTTCCCATCGTGGGCGACAGCCCGTGCTACCGCGAACCGGTGCGCGGGACGCTGTATCCTTTTCGAGCAGGGTCATCCTACGACAGCCATTGGGGCTATATAGACCGAAGCGGCCGTATTGTGGTCCCGCCAATTCTGGATGATGCGACAGAGTTTGTCGATGGCGTGGGTGTAGCTTCCGTTTATATGTTCTACCAGGCAGTTGGAATGGGCGATGACGGCCGATTCTTTGCTCGCGGTAGGGATGTGCAGTCGTGGGATAATATGCACAATACCCATTGTTGTTTCATGATCGATGCCCAAGGCAAGATTGTCATGGGGCCTTTCCTCTGCGACTACCCAGGCGTGGGGCAAAGGATAGGTAATAACATTGTCATGGTGGAGCGAACAGTTGGTGCTTTCCTCTTCTACCGGGTATCCCACGGATACATCAATTTGAAGGGCAAATGGGTTCACTTGCCCGATCTGGCATACGCAAGCCCCTTCTCGGAAGGGCTGGCCAAGATCACTCGCGGGATCAACCAGGGCCGGGGCGGCACGCACCTGGAGTCCGGAGAAGGATTCATCGACATCACCGGCAAAGAGGTCATCCCCTGCGTGTATACCCACTGCAGCCGGTTTTCCGAAGGTTTGGCGGCAGCATGCCAGCAAGGGAAATACGGATTCATCGACAAGAAGAACACTTTTGTAATCGCCCCACAGTTTGATGCGGCTTGGGCTTTCTCAGAAGGTTTGGCCGAAGTGACAACCCGCAAGAAAGCTGGGTTCATTGATAAGACCGGCAGGTTTGTGATCCCCCCGCAGTTTGCTGCTGCCACGTATCAGTTGGCCGGGTTTGACGAAGGCGGATTCAGCGAAGGGCTTGCTGTTGTGGCCGTGGACAAAAAGGCCGGGTACGTCAACCGACAGGGCCGCATGTCAATCGAGCCAAGATTCCAGGAGGCTGCCAGCTTTCACTGCGGGCGGGCGCGGGTCCGTGATGACTACAATCACGGATGGTACTACATAGATACCACAGGCAAGCGGGCGTTTCCGGGCGACTTCAAGGAGGCGCGGGATTTCAAAGACGGCATCGCTCTGGTGAACGATACAACGTACATCGACACATCGGGCAAGACTGTTTTCCCGCGCCATCTTGCCCCGCCTGATGACGCCGAGATTGGCAGGCTCATAGAGCAGCTCCGATCGCCCGTTGAATACACCCGCAGCGATGCGGCGGAACTCCTGGGACTGGCCGGTCCGCGGGCCAAGACGGCCTGCCAGCCGCTGACGGCAGCGCTGTCCGATCCCAGTCGGCTGGTCAAGAACGCGGCAATGAGCGCCTTGGTGGCAATCGGCAATCCCGGCTCACCGGCGGTCGATCCTCTGGCAGCCTGGCTTGGGGATGCCGATGAAACGATGAGCAGCGGGGCGGCCGTGCTGCTGGCCCGGATCGGTCAGCCGTCCGTCAAGCGGGTTCTCGTCGCAGCCAAAGGCAGTGACGAAGTGACAACCTCCCGCGCTATCAATGTGCTGGGGGACATCGGCCCGGCAGACTCGGCTGTCATTCCCGCCTTGATCGGATTCGTGAAGGGCCCGCATGAGGGTATCCGCATCGAAGCGGCAAAGGCGCTGGGCAAGATGGGGCCGGCGGCAGCAGAGGCTATTCCTGCCATCGAGCAGGCGCGCAAGAGGAGTTCGGAGTTCTGCGGCAACAATCCGTTCATAGAAGCACTGGCGAACATCCGCCCGCCCCGGCCGGCAAAGGCGCCGCAGTCGCAACCCGCCGTCAAGTAGAGAAATCATGCGTTTGCCGCTATGGCGCCGTCTGATATAGTCAGACGCTCTCACTACAGGAAGGATCGCAATGAGATCACTTTTAACGACCGCTCTCGCACTGGCCGTGGCCGCATCCGTCTGTCAAGCCCAGGTGCGCCTGCCGCATTTTCTCAGCGACCACATGGTGCTCCAGCGCGAGGTGCCGGTGAAGATCTGGGGATGGGCGGCGCCGGGGGAAAAAGTCACGGTCGCCTTTGCCGGCCAGACGAAGACTGTAGCGGCCGGGGCAGACGGTGCTTGGATCGTGACGCTGGACCCGATGACCGCCAGCAGCGACGGGCGCACCCTGGTAGTTTCATCTGCGATTTCCAATTTCAAATCTGAGATCAGAGACGTCCTCGTCGGCGAGGTGTGGATCGGGTCGGGGCAGTCGAACATGGCATGGCCGCTGAAGTTCTCCGACGACGGCAGGGACATCCCCGCCGCCGGCGGCAACAAGCAGATCCGTTTGCTGCGCCTGCGCAGCATTGCGGCGTTTACGCCGCAAGACGACATCAACAATGTCTGGCAGGAGTGTTCGGAGACATCGCTGCCGAACTTCTCGGCCGTGGCGTATCACTTCGCCGATTCGCTCCAGAAGGAGTTGAAGGTGCCGGTGGGGTTCATCCAGACATCCTGGGGCGGAACGTTCATCATGCCTTGGACGCCGCCCGAGGGCTTCAAGAACGTGCCCGCGCTGGCGGATGTTTACAAGAAGGTCTCCGCACCGGCCCCGGCGTCGCAGCCGACGACCAAGCCCTCGCAGAACGACCCGTGCGTGGTTTACAACGCGATGGTCCACCCGCTGCGCCACTTCGCCGTCCGCGGGGCGATCTGGTACCAGGGCGAGGCCGACGTCATGAACGACGACGGCATGCTCTACTATGAAAAGATGAAGGCCCTGATCGCCGGGTGGCGCGGCGCCTGGGGCCAACCGGACATGCCCTTCTACTGGGTGCAGCTTTCGCCGTTCTACTACTCGGTGGTCTTCAAGGCCATGCCCGGAATGACCGAATACTCCCTGCCGAAAATCTGGGAGGCCCAGACCGAGGCGATGAAGATCCCGCACACGGGCATGGCCGTCATCACCGATGTCGGGGCCGTCAAGAACATCCACCCGCCATTAAAGAAGCCCGTCGGGCAGCGATTGGCGCTGTGGGCGCTGGCGAAGACGTACGGCCGCAAGGTGGTCTATAGCGGACCGACGTTCAAGTCGATGCGGATCGAAGGCGGCCGGGCGGCCATCACGTTCGACCACGTTGGCGATGGCTTGCAGATTCGTAGCGCAGGCGTCTCGCCCGTACAGCCCAAAGAGCATGGGCGGGACGCCCATGCGACTCACGGGCAAGATGCCCGTGCTACTGGGGACACCCATGCCACAAAAGACCTGACGTGCTTCGAGATCGCCGGCGCGGACATGAAGTTCGTCCCAGCCCAGGCAAAGATCGACGGCAAGGACCGCGTCGTGGTTTGGTCCGACAAGGTGCCACAACCCGCCGACGTGCGATTCGCCTGGCATGAAATGGCCCAGCCGAACCTGGTCAACAGCGCTGGCCTTCCGGCATGCACGTTCCGCACGAGCCGGTGATTGCGCTTAAAGTGCCTCCACGCGCCGGACGTAGACGTAGAAGGCCCCGAACTGCTGCCCATGGGCGTCAGTGAAGGTGGCCCAGAGGGACGATCGGCCGGCGGGCAGGTCGAGGGTAAAGACGGCCCCGCACGACTCGGGGGCGACGGGGGCGGTTTCTACCTGGCCGGCGATCTCGATCGTCGCCGAGCGGACGCGCATCGCCTCACCGCCGACGTACCAGCCTTCGGCGCCGGGCTGGATGCCCTCGGGCAGGGGCTCTTCGGCGTCGTCGGCAATGCCCTGGGTGATGCTCGAGGGCACTTCGTGCGGCCAGCGGCACAGTTCGAACTCATAGCGGCCTGCCGCGGCGACATCCACGGCCCAGTAGCCTTTCCATAGTTTCTGCGGGTGTCGCACGTCGCCCTGGTTCCAGGGGCAGAAGCCCTCGGGCGTGTGCCAGTCGTGACTGGACAGGCGGGCCACCGGCTCGTGGGCCGTGCCCAGGACGATCGCCGGTTCGTCGTTGAACTTCTCCGAGACGATCTGCCACCATTTCTCATATTCGCCGCGCAGGCGCGCGACAACGTCGGGATGCTCGCCCGCCACGTCGCGCCGCTGACCGGGGTCAGCCTGGATGTCGTAGAGATCGACGCCGTTGACCAGCCGCCACCGGTCGGTCATCGTGGCGCTCTTGCGCCATTTCTGCGGCGTCTCGACGCGCTGCGAGTCGGTCACGATCACACGGTCGGGCCAATTGCTCTCGTCACCACGCAGCAGCGGCACGATGCTTTTGCCGTAAACGCCATCGGGAGCCCGCCCGCCGCACAGTTCGGCCAGCGTCGGCAAGACGTCGATGTTGGCCGTCAGGCGCGTCACGTCGCGCCCGCCGGTCAACCCGCCGGCCGGCCAACGCACAAACAGCGGCGTGCGGTGCCCGCCGTCGTACTCCGAGCCCTTGACCCCGCGCATGCCGGCATTATACCCGCCGGTGACGAAGCTCTGGGCGTCCAGGTCACACCCGTCGGCCGTGCCGTTGTCGGTCATGAAGATAAAGATCGTGTTTTCACTCAGGCCCAGTTCGTCCAGGCGCGTTCGCAGGCGGCCAAGGTTTTCGTCGATATTCTCGATCATCGCGTAGAAGCGCGCTCGGTGGTCGGGCACTTTGCCCCGGTAGGGCTCGATGTACCGCGGCGGAACGTTCAGCGGGCCATGCGGGGCGTTGGTTGCGATATAGCAGAAGAACGGCTGGTTTTGTGGCATGGGCGTCTCGCCCATGCTCCCCTGTGGCACGGGCGTCCCGCCCGTGCTCCCCGGACCCGGACGATCAGGGACACGCACAACGGAGTTGTGCGTGGCACCCGTCTGGCCCATGCCACAGCAACGCTCGATGAACGCCGTGCCCTCGCGGAACCACACGTCGGTGCAGTAGCCCTCGTGGGGTTCGGGCGTGCCGTTGCGGTAGTACGTGTCGTCGAAGTAGTCGTTGCGCCACCAGTCCGGAGCCTGGCTGATGCCGCCGCCGCGGTGGTAGAGCGCCTCATCGAACCCGCGGTCGTGCGGGCGGAAGGGGTAGTTGTCGCCCGGGTGCCACTTGCCGAACAGGCCCGTGCGGTAGCCGGCCCCGCGCAGCACCTCGGCCAGCGTAACCTCGCCGGCCCGCAGCATCGACCATCCGGCGATGGTGTGCCAGACGCCCGTGCAGTTGCAGTAGCGCCCGGTCATCAGCCCCGCCCGCGTCGGGGCGCACGTTGGCCCGACGTGGAACTGCCTCAGCCGCACGCTCTGGCCATGCAGGGCGTCCATGTGCGGGGTGCGGATGATGGGATTGCCGTGGCAGCCCAGGTCGCCGTAGCCCTGGTCGTCGGTGATCACCAGCACGACGTTCGGTCTTTCAATTTCCAATTTGCGATTTCCAATTCCCAATTTAACAACTCCGCGGCCGTTGGACGTCTATCGCTCACTGCCCCGATCTTCTCTCACCACTCACCACTCACAACTCTACTCATAGCCGTACGCGGCCTTGTCGGCTGTCAGGTCTCGGCCGTCGGTGGTAATCAGGCCGCCGCGGCGGCAACTGAGGCGATAGTCGGCAAAGCCCGCGCCTTCGAGCTTTCCGGGAAAGTCGATCTTGCCCAGCAGCGTCGAGACGACGCCGGCCTCGGCCAGGCGCTGCGCCCAGGTGCGCAGGTCTGCCGGCACGGGCACGCCGTTGGCCCAGTGGCCGATCTCGAAGTTGTACTTGCCCGACATGTAGCAGCTTCGCGCCGGTCCGCAGACCGGGCTGTTGCAGTAGGCGTTGGTGAAGACCGCCCCGCCCGCGGCCAGAGCGTCCAGCGCCGGCGTCCGCACGTGCGGATGGCCGAGATATCCCGCCATCCGCCAGTGGTGATGGTCGCTGACGATCACGAGAATGTTGGGCTTTGTTTTCATGGCGGCGGCCTACTCCAGCGGTGCGTCGGGCGCGATGCGCAGTTCCGTCGGCGGCGTGACGGGAATTTCCTTTGGGCGGCCCAGGGCCGCGGCGGGCGGGCAGAAGTCGTAGGGATAGCGGTATGAGCGGCTGGCGTTGCCGACGTGCTCCCAAACGATTTCCTTCTCGGGCGTCACTTCAAACGCCCGCCGCTCCTGCGACGAGCAGATCAGCGTGTACCCGTTGCAGCAGCGCTCGGGCTTGTAGAGCGTCATGCCGATGGGATAGGCGGTAAGCATGCCGGGATTATAGGCTGCCCCCACCCGTCTGGGCCAGCACTGGTGGCTATGGCCGGCCACTGGTGCGGAGGAATGTGTTTGGGTACACTTTGCCAGCCGTGCCGCGGCATGATTTCTTCGGGGAGCATGGGCGAGACGCCCATGCCACACAGACGCGCGGGCGAGACGCCCGCGATACGGGAAGGATGCTTGCATCTGCGATTGCGAAGGGCATAATTGAACGCCCCGGGGACATGGCGGCTGGGCGACGGCCGCCACGGCACCTGGGCAAATTAGATCGTATCCTGACTAGATACCAAAGGAGACCATCATGAAGCTTGGCGTGATGTCGGCGTGTTTCGGCGGTATGGAACTTAAGGACGCCCTGGCGTACTGCCAGAAGGTCGGGCTCGACGCCATCGAGCTGCCGGCCGGCGGGTACCCCGGCGACCCGTGGAAGCTCTCGGGCGTACACAAGAACAAGGCCCGCCTGGCCGAGCTCAAGAAGATGGTCGCAGGCGCCGGCCTGGTCGTGCAGGGCATCGCCGTGCATGGCAACCCGGTCAGCCCCGACAAGAAACTCGCCAAGGCCCACGCCGACGCCCATCGCAACGCCGTGCTGCTGGCGGCCGAGTTCAACACCGTCGTGATCAACTTCTCGGGCTGCCCCGGCGGCTCGCCGACGGACAAGACGCCCAACTTCATCACCTGCCCGTGGCCGGATGAGTTCGCGGCGGCCTCGAAGTACCAGTGGGACAAGGTCATCATCCCCTTCTGGAAGAAGGAGAACGATTTCGCCGCCAAGGCCGGCGTGAAGATCGCCTTCGAGGCGCACCCGGGCATGGTGCTGCACAATCCCGAAGACATCGTCCGCCTGCGCAATGCCGCCGGCAAGGCCCTGGGCGCCAACCTCGACCCGAGCCACTTCTTCTGGCAGGGGATCGACCCGGTCGAGTCGGCCCGCTACCTGGGCGAGAACAAGTGCATCTTCCACGTTCACGCCAAGGACTGCTGGATCAACCCGGCCGCCCGCGGCACGTGCGGCAACCTGGACGTCAAGAGCTACGGCGATGTCAAGAACCGCGGCTGGGTCTTCCGCACCGTCGGCTACGGCCACGGCGACGAGTTCTGGAAGCCGTTCATGGAAATGCTCCGCCTGTACGACTACGACGGCGTGATCTCGATCGAGCACGAAGACTCGCTGATGAG
The DNA here is from genome assembly GCA_039680605.1 of Planctomycetaceae bacterium. Taxonomy (NCBI): domain Bacteria; kingdom Pseudomonadati; phylum Planctomycetota; class Planctomycetia; order Planctomycetales; family Planctomycetaceae; species Planctomycetaceae bacterium. The sequence goes on from JBDKTA010000029.1 coordinate 26,972, forward strand.
CATGGGCGAAGGCTTCGAGAAGGCTGTCAATTACCTCAAGGGCCTGATCATCCGCGATAAGGTCGGCAAGGCGTGGTGGTTCTAGCGGCGAAGCCGCTAGAGCGGGAGAGCGGAGAAAGTAGAGAGTTGAGGCGGCCGGATAGGTCCCGATTCAAACCAGGCCGCTCTTCCGCGGTCTACTTTCTCCTCTCTACTTTCCGGGATGCCCGGTGCCGTGGCGGGAGCCCAAAGGGCGACAGCCACGACGAAGCAGCGACAACAGGCGGCGGGTCGAGCATCACTCGGCCCGCCGCTTCTCTGTATAATAATGATGCGGGAGTTCATCATGCGCAAGACTGTCACGCTCAAGCTCGATAATCACGTTTACGAACTGTTTCGCTCCGCCGCGCGAGCACAGGGGCAAACGGTTTCGCAATTCATTATCGATGCGGCCTTGTCACATCTTGATGACTTCGACGCGGAGATGGAGGAGATTCTCTCGGACACCAAACTCCTGAAGCGCCTCAAGAAGGGTTCGCGAGATGGGTGTGCGCTGAGGGGCAAGTTCGTTGATTGAGCCTCATAAAGAACGCTCGCAGTATTCGGCGAGTTAGCATATTCTTCTGTGGTCGTACCGGGGCCGGCCAGGAGCCGGCGCCGGCTAACTGAAAGGGAACGCCATGAATGCGTTGCAGCTTCGTCGTTCGTCGGGCAAGGCCGCTGGGTGGATCATTGCCCTGGTGGTCATCGCCCTTATCGTCCTGTCGGCGGTGATGTACTACATCTCGACGTACAACACGCTGGTGAAGCTGGACGAGGGCGTCAAGAGCGCGTGGGGCGATGTCGAGACGACCTACCAGCGCCGCATGGACCTGATCCCCAACCTCGTCTCGACGGTCAAGGGCTATGCCGACTTCGAGAAGTCGACGCTGACGGCCGTCATCGAGGCCCGCGCCAAAGCCACCCAGACGGTCATCAAGGCCGACCAGGTGACCAACCCCGAGCAGTTCCAGAAGTTCCAGCAGGCCCAGTCGGAGCTCTCGTCGGCGTTGTCGCGGCTGATGGTCGTCGTCGAGCGTTACCCCGAGCTCAAGGCCAACAACAGCTTCCTGCGCCTGCAGGACGAACTGGCCGGCACGGAGAACCGTATCGCCGTGGCGCGCAAGCGGTTCAACGACGCCGCCCGCGACTACAACACCACGCGCCGCGGATTCTTCGCCTCGATGGTCGCCGACCGCGCGGGCTTCAAGGAAGCCCAGTACTTCAAGGCCGAAGAGCGGGCAGCCACCGCCCCGGCGGTGAAGTTTGACTAGGCGCCTCAAAAGCCGATTCGCCGCAGCGGTTCTGGCGGCATGCATGCTGGCGCTGGCGGTGCCGGCGCGAGCCGACGCCCCGCCGCTGGGCAGCCCCCAGGGCTTCGTGAACGATCGCGCGGGCGTTCTGACGGCCGAGCAGCGCAGTGCTCTGGAGCAGAAGCTGCGCGGCTACGCCGATGGCGAGCCGTTCGTCCAGATCGTCGTGCTGACGGTGGAGACGCTGGGCGGCGAGCCGGTCGAGGATTATGCCCAGAAGGTCTTCGACACCTGGAAGATCGGCCAGAAGGGCAAGGACAACGGCGTGCTGCTGCTGATCGCCGTCAAGGACCGCAAGCTGCGCATCCACAGCGGCTACGGCGTCGAGGGCAAGCTGACCGACGGGACGGCCGGCGACATCATCCGATACGAGATCACGCCGGCGTTCAAGAACAACGATTACGCGGCCGGCATCAACGCCGGCTGCGAGGCCATCGCCAAGGTGCTCACCGGCGAGTTTGACGCATCGAGCCGCTGGCAGCGTGACTTCGACAATCTCAGCGAAGGGCGCTTCTTCCTGGGCGCGATTGTCGCCATGATCGGCGGCGGCGTTGCGGGCCTGATATGGAAGAAGCACAAGATCGGCGGGTTGCTGGGGCTGATCGTCGCCATCGGGGCAATTGGGTTGCTGATCTGGTCGTGCATAGCGGCTTTCTTCTGGCTGTTTGCGATCATCGCGTTTATGAAGGGGCTGGGTGCCGGGGGCGGCCGCAGCGGAGGATTCTTCGGCGGCTCGGGCGGAGGCTGGAGCAGTGGCGGCGGCGGGGGTGGGGGCTTTGGCGGATTCGGCGGCGGCAGCAGCGGCGGCGGCGGGGCGTCGGGGAGCTGGTGACGACATGAAGAATATCGCACTGACACTGCTCAATGACGACCAGAAGGCCCGCGTGCGGGCGGCTATCGTCGACCTGGAGCGCACCACCAACGCCGAGGTCGTCGCCGCGCTGGTGGATTGCTCGCGGCCTTACTATCGCGTCGAGCTGCTGGCCGGTGCCGTTGCACTCGCCGCGTACGCCATCGTGGCCGGAGCGATGGTGACCGTTTGCACGATCATGGCCGCGCGCTCGTGGGCGGTGTGGGTTACGCTGCTGAGCAGTTGGACGCCGTGGGTCATCGGCGCGCCGATCGTCTTCGTGCTCGGAGCGCTGCTGGGCAAGGTGCGGGCGGTGGCGTCGCGGCTGATCTCCGCCGCCGAGCGCCGCCAAGCCGCCCTGGAGCGCGCCGAGACCCTGTTCATCAAGCAGCGAATGTTCAAGACCGGCGACGGCACGGGCCTGCTGCTGGCGGGGTTCCTCTTCGAGCGCGTGGCGGTGGTCTACGGCGACGCGGCCGTCAACGCCGTCGTGAAGACCCAGGACTGGCAGGCGGCTGTCGACACGCTCGTGGCGGGCCTGCACAGCGGCAAAGGCGAGATGATTGCCAACGCATACGTACAGGCGCTGGGGCAGCTCCGAACGTTGCTGGCCGACAAGCTCCCCCCGACGGCCGCCAATCCCGATGAGTTGCCCAACGAGTTGATCGTCGAGTGATAAAGCATCCGCCTCCGATTTTCATGCTTCAATATTCCACTATTCCATCCTTCCGTTTCTACGTTGTAAGGCATAATCTTCTGCCATGAAGATCCTCGTGTGCAATGACGATGGCATTCTCGCGCCGGGGCTGGCGGCGCTGCGGTCTTGCGTGGCCGATGTCGGCGACGTGACGGTCGTCGCGCCGGACACGCCGCAGTCGGCGGCGGGGCATGCCATCACGCTGACGCACCCGCTGACGGCCCAGCACGTCAAGGTCGGCGAGGGGGCGTGGGGGTTCGGGGGCATCAGCGTTGACGGGCGACCGGCTGACTGCGTGCGGCTGGCCGTGCGCAACCTCATGGAGACTCCGCCGGACCTGGTGCTCTCGGGCATCAACGCCGGGGCCAACGTCGGCGTCAACGTGTTCTACAGCGGCACGGTCGCCGCGGCCGTCGAGGCGGTCATGTGCGGCATCCCGGCGGTGGCGTTTTCGGCCAAGATGACCGGCGGGACGGCCGACTTCGCCCGCTGCAGCCGCCTGTGCCGCTGGGTGCTCGACCGCCTGCTGGCCGGGCCGATGTCACGCGACGTGGTCATCAACGTAAATATCCCGCTGCTCAAGGAAGGCTGGCCCATCGGCGTGCGGGTCTGCGTCCAATCCACCGCCGGCCTCGACGATCGCTACGAGCTCGACGTGAACATCCCCGGCCGCGCGTACCGCCTCAGCGACACGTACGGGTTCTTCCCCACCGAGCACGAGACCGACGTGACAGCCCTGGACGAAGGCTTCATCACCATCACCCCGCTGCACGTGGACCTGACCAGCCGCACGAACATGGCCAAACTCGAAGAAATCCCCTGGGGCGCCCCGCCGGCGTAATATGGAGTGCGGCGGCCAGAGCCGCCGCTTTGGCAGTTCTTCGAGCAAAGCAACACGTTAGTCACCGCTTGAGCATCGCCTCGATCTGCCTGATGGCCTCTTCCGCCTCGGCGGCCGCGCGACGGGCATCAGCCAGCTCATGGGGATCAAGGCTTTTCTGCATATCTTCTTCCCGGAGCGTCGAAAGGTCGCTTTTCATAACTGGAACAAGCTTTTCGACGACTTCAACTCGAACAGCCTGCTGAGCCAGCATCTGCCGCAGCAGAGTCGCTCGCTGCTGTAATCTCTTAATCGTGTCCTTAATCACACCAGAGAAGTCGACCAGGTAGCAGGTCCCTCGGACTCGTTCAAGACTGACCAGGTCGCGACCAATGTTCTGGGCGGCAGAGGTCAAAGCCTTTGCCTCGGCCGCTGTCAGCAGCTTTCGTGCCGCCAATGTCTCCGCGGCTTGAGGTATTCGCTGGAAATACGTGGCAATGAAATCCATCTGCGCATCAGACACCGCTTGGCTAGGCCAAGCCTCCAAGGCCCAGGCCATAACGATCATTTTCCATTGGCTCTCTTTTGCCAGATCGCCGGAGACGCTGGCCTTCTCTACCAGGCGATCCAGGATGTCCCAAGTCTGCTTTGCGAGCTCGCCGGAATTATTCTTCGACAGGGCCAGGTCAGTACCGGCGCTGAAGGCAAGAGCGAGGAGTACCTCTTTTCGGATCGAGGGCGCCTCGGCAAGTTTTTGCAGGTAGGGCAGACGACGTTCTATCCGCTTCAGGACATCGTGCTCAGGTTCATTCAAAAGAAGTTCTCGGAACCGTTCCAAAAAACGCTGGCGGTCCTGCGGTGAAGCTTTCTTCCACTCCGGCGCAAGCGAATCCGGGATTTGCGTCGCGTACAACATCTCAGCCATCATCTTGAATTCATTGCGAACTGCAAAAGCTTCCGGCAGGCCCAGGTATCCCCCCAGGTACAGCCCATCAATCTGCTTTATGCACAGGCAGAGCGACTCGCTCTTGGTCTTGCGATCGCCGATCTTGTCCGGGGTTTGATATTTTGACGTTGCCTCGGCCAGACAAGTTTGCCAAAGACTCTGCAGCCCTGCCCAATACTTCCCCGCCTCCCCTAGAGGGATCTCAGACGCCTGAGCATTGTAGATCGCCTCGAGTACCTGCTCAGATCGCGCATCAAGCTTCTTCACGGTCGCTTGCTGCTCGGCACTCAGGGTCCGATCCTTGACGGCTGTGTGGAAGGCTTCCGATTCGGTGCTGTGCCATTTGATCAAGTGGCTGGCGAGCCGGTCGGAGATTATCTGATTGTCCGGATAATCCTCGATCTTATCAAGGTTGCGGGAAAAACGCTCCGCCGCCTGGTCGAACTCCGCCGGCGCTGGGGCCGAGGCGGGGGCTTTGTGCCCGCTGAAGCTCTTGAGCCAATCGCTCGAGGGGTCGCTATTGCATCCGCTCGCGATGCCCAGCAGCCCCAGCGCCGCGGCCACGAGGCGGCGTTTCCATGCCGGGCCGGTCTCCGCCGCGCACGAGGGGGAACGGCCGACCAGAAAGAGGATGGCGATCAGGATCAGCCCCAGGATGCCCAGCGCAACCCACCCCGCCGATATCAGTCTTTGTGGCATAGGTCATCTCCCCGAAGATGGGAGTATTGTACCGCCCGTCGGCGGGTTCGCCCATTGCGCACAAATGGAAAAACAGAGAATGGGGAGCACGGGCGAGACGCCCGTGCCACTCACGGGCAGGATGCCCGTGCTACTCATGGGCGGGACGCCCATGCTACTGCTTCAGCAGGTCCGAGAACCAACCGCCGCCTTGGGGTTCTCGGCCGTCTTTGCCGCCCTTGCCGGATCGTTTATCGGTTTCGCGCGGTTTGGAGTTTCCCGCCTCGCGCGGCGGCGGGGCGGTTTTCTGGCCGGGGTTGGTCTTGAGCGACAGCGAGATGCGGTTGCGCTGCGTGTCGACGGCCATCACCGTCACCATCACGCGCTGCTGGACTTTCACGACCTCCGAGGGGTCTTTCACGAACCGGTCGGATAGCTCGCTGATGTGTACCAGGCCGTCCTGGTGTACGCCGATGTCGACGAACGCGCCGAACGCCGCGACATTGGTGACGATGCCCGGCAGCTTCATGCCCGGCTGCAGGTCGCCCACGCTGCGCACGCCGTCGGCGAAGCTGAAGGCCTCGAACTTCTCGCGCGGGTCGCGTCCGGGCTTGGCCAGCTCGGCCATGATGTCCGTCAGCGTGGGCATGCCGACGGTGTCGCTGACGTAGCGTTTCAGGTCGATCTTCTCGCGCAGTTCCGGCTTGGCCATCAGATCGGCGACGGTGCATCCGGCGTCGCGGGCCATCGCCTCGACGAGAGGATATCGCTCCGGGTGTACGGCGCTGGCATCGAGCGGGTTGGCGCTGGAGCGGATGCGCAGAAAGCCCGCGGCCTGCTCGAACGTCTTGGGTCCCATGCCCGAGACCTTGAGCAGTTCGGCGCGGCTCATCAGCGCCCCGTTCTCGTTGCGGTACGCCACGACGTTGGCGGCCAGGCGCGCGCTGAGCCCGGCCACGTAGCTGAGCAGTTCCTTGCTGGCGGTGTTGACCTCGACGCCCACGGCGTTGACGCAGCTCGAGACCACGTCGTCGAGCGAGTGCTTCAGGGCGCCTTGGTCGACGTCGTGCTGGTACTGTCCCACGCCGATGCTCTTGGGGTCGATCTTCACCAGCTCGGCCAGCGGGTCCATCAGCCGCCGCCCGATCGAAACCGCCCCGCGCACCGTCAGGTCATAGTCGGCGAACTCCTCGCGGGCGACCTCGCTGGCCGAGTAGACCGACGCGCCGCTCTCGCTGACCGACACCACCGCCACGCCCGCGCCCAGGCCCAGGTCGCGGCAGAACGCCTCGGCCTCGCGCCCGCCGGTCCCGTTGCCCACGGCGATGGCCTCGATGGCGTAGCGCTGGCAGAGGAACTTGATCATCGCCGCGGCGTCGTCTTTGCGGTTGGCAGGCTCGAGCGGGAAGATCACGTCGTGGTGGAGCATCTTGCCCTGCGCGTCGAGCACGACGATCTTGCAGCCGGTGCGCAGGCCCGGGTCCACCGCCAGCACGCGCTTCTGTCCCAGCGGAGCCGCCAGCATCAACTGCCGCACGTTGTCGGCGAAGACGCGGATGGCCTCTTCGTCGGCCCGCTTTTTGCTCTCGAGGCGCACGTCGGTCTCGATCGAGGGCGACATGAGCCGCTTGTAGCTGTCATGCACCGCTGCCTTCACCTGCGCCGCAGCGGGGCCGCTGCCCTTGACGAACCGCCGCTCGAGCAGCGCGACCGCTTCCTCGGCGTCGGGCTGAATTTCCAGGATCAGGAAGCCTTCCTTCTCGCCGCGGCGCACGGCCAGCACGCGGTGCGAGGGGGCCTTGGCGATCGGTTCGGACCAGTCGAAGTAGTCCTTGTACTTGATCGCGTCGGCTTCTTTGGAGGTGATGACGCGCGACTTGAGGATGCCTTTGCTGGCGAAGAGGTGACGGATCTCCGCACGGGCGCCGGCGTCTTCATTGATCCATTCGGCGATGATGTCGCGCGCCCCGGCCAGGGCGGCCTCGATGTCCTCGACGCCCTTTTCGGCGCTGACGAACGCTGCGGCCGCCGCGGCCGGGTCTGCCGCCGTCTGCTCGAAGATGCTCTGCGCCAGCGGCTCGAGGCCTTTCTCTTTGGCGATGGTTCCGCGCGTGCGGCGCTTGGGGCGATACGGCAGGTAGATGTCTTCCAGCGCCGACAGCGTCGCCGCGCCGGCCACCTGGGCCTTGAGAGCGTCGGTGAGCTTGCCCTGCTCGGTGAGGGATTTGAGGATCGCCGCGCGGCGGGCCGTCAACTCGCGCAGCTGCTCCAGGCGATCGCGCACGGCGATGACGGCCACTTCGTCCATCCCGCCGGTGGCCTCCTTGCGATAGCGGGCGATGAACGGCACCGTGCCGCCTTGTTCGAGCAGCTCGGCCGTCGCGATCACCTGCCGCGCCGAGAGCTTGAGTTCGTTGACAATCTGCGGCACAAACGCCGCCAGGTCAGCTACGGGAACGTCCATGGTCGTCACGGGAACTCCTTTTCTTGCTCCGAAGACATGCAGTGATTGTATCGCATGGTGGCACAGGCTTTCCAGCCTGTGACATGGCGGGTAGGATGAACCCATGAAATACAAACGTTTTGAAGACCTGCCCGTCTGGCAGGCGGGGATGACGCTGACAGAGAAGGTTTTTACCATCACCGCCGATAAGGCTTTCGCCTTTCAAGGCGACCTGGCCAACCAGCTTCAGCGGGCGGCCCTGTCAGTCTGCAACAACATCGCCGAAGGTTTTGAGCGGGGCACGACGAATGAGCTGCTTACATTCCTTTATTACTCTCGCGGTTCGGCCGGCGAGGTGCGGTCGATGCTGCTGCTGATGGACCGCCTGGGGCGGTTCAAACATCCCAAATCTGAAATTTCAGATCTCAAATCACTCGCCGAGTCCATCTCGCGTCAACTGCGCGCCTGGGCCGATACGCTCCAGAACTCCCCCATCAAAGGGCAGCGATATCTCAATGAGCAGGTGCGGGAGAAGGATCAAGGCGCCACGCGGCGTAAAGCATTCGAATCGCAGCTCCAGCGGATCGTGGAAGAGGGACAGGCCACCAAGAACACTCCACCCCCAGGCTCGAGCCAATCAACCGGTTAACGAATCAACCAGTTAACCAGCCCTCCAACCCAAGTCGCCACTTGCCGCTTGCGATGTATCGACGCGCGGCGTAGACTGCCGGGCAGTTCGGCGGCACGGTCTCCCGAAATAATCTAAAGTTTAGGTTTGTGTTAGCCGAACAGGTACCTTACAGTAGTTGCGGCCGCCGGGCAAAGGCTTCGGCGGCAATGGTGCCCGCTTTTGTGTGGGCGCCCCGGCGCCGCAGCGCGACGCCGCAGCAAGGTATGCCCGCGGCCTGGATGGGCTGGCGGGGCAGTTCGGGAGACAGAGCAATGGTCAAGGTAGCGGACACTATGGAACCCAAATCGCGCAAGAACGCCGGGCCGGACAAGGAAAAGGAAAAGGCCGCCGTCGACAAGAAGCGTCACGACGCTCTCGACACCGCCCTTAAGCAGATCGAGAAGAACTACGGCGTCGGCGCGATCATGAAGATGCGCGAGGACCAGATCGTCTCGGTGCAGGGCATCTCGACTGGCGCGCTGAGCCTGGATATCGCCCTGGGCGGCCAAGGCATGCCGCGCGGGCGCATCTGCGAGCTGTTCGGGCCCGAAGGCTCGGGCAAGACCACCCTGGCGCTGCACGTGATCGCCTGTGCCCAGAAAGAGGGCGGCGTGGCGGCCTTCATCGACGCCGAGCACGCCCTGGACCCCACCTGGGCCCGCCGCCTGGGCGTGAACCTCGAAGAGCTGCTGATCAGCCAGCCCGACACGGGCGAGCAGGCGCTGGAGATCTGCGAGATGCTCGTGCGATCCAACGCCGTCGACGTGATTGTCGTCGACTCCGTCGCGGCGCTGATCCCCAAGGCCGAGATCGAAGGCGACATGGGCGACAGCCACGTGGGCCTGCAGGCCCGCCTGATGAGCCAGGCCATGCGCAAGCTCATTGGCGCCATCGCCAAGAGCCGCGGCAGCATCATCTTCATTAACCAGATCCGCATGAAGATCGGCGTGATGTTCGGCAACCCCGAGACGACCCCCGGCGGCAAGGCGCTGAAGTTCTACAGTTCCGTGCGCGTCGACGTGCGCCGCATCAGCACCCTCAAGAGCGGCGAGACGGCCATCGGCAGCCGCACCCGCGCCCGCGTGGTCAAGAACAAGGTCGCCCCACCGTTCAAGACCGCCGAGTTCGACATCATGTTCGACTCGGGCATCAGCTACACCGGCGACCTGATCGACCTGGCCGTCGAACGCGACATCGTCGCCAAGCAGGGCGCCTGGCTGAGCTACGGCGACATCCGCCTGGGCCAGGGCCGCGAAAACGCCAAGGCGTTCCTGAAGGACAACCCCGACGTGACCGAACAGATCCGCGCCGCGGTCATGGCCGCCCACGCGACGGCCTCCGACGCCGGCCCGGTTAAGACCGCGGGGGAAGAAGACGAAGGCGAAGCAGAAGAATAAGACTCTCACCGCGGAGTCCGCAGAGACCGCGGAGAGGAATAGAGAAAAGTTAAGGCGCTGCCAGAATCTCGGAGCCCGGGCCATGTGCTCGGGCTCCGTTTCATGTGTGTTAGCGGCGGAGCTTGCTCCGCGCGGTTGTTTCGCTCAAGTGGAAAGAACGTATTTGGGGCAAGTCGCGCGGCAGAAAACGCGCGGGGCAAGCCCCGCCGCTAACCCAACTTCCGCAGTTATAGATTTATGCAGATTATTTTCGGTCGATTTGTGCAGGAATGGCGGTGCAATGGCGGCATTCTGCTACCCCAAAAGGGTCTTTTCACTTGTTTTGGATCCGATCAGCCCGCCAAACGCAATGTAGTGAAGACCAAGTGGATTGCACCCTGGCAACGCCCGTCGCCACAATGGCGGCATGTATCTTCGACGCTGTTACAA